>NZ_LFVW01000175.1:0-15198 GCF_001182915.1 Kitasatospora sp. MY 5-36 | reverse complement strand
CGAGGACGGCGCGCTGCTCGGCCGCGCCCTGGCCGCCTGGGCCCGGCCCGGCAGCCGGACCCACGCCGAGCCAGGTACGGACGCCGGTCCGCCCGCCGCGCCCGCGCCGCACCTGCTGTTCGCCGGGACGGTGGACGGCACCGGTGTGGTGGTGTTCTCCGACGGCGAGCGGATCGCCCGCTACACCGACAGCCAGAACGGTCAGGGCGGTCGGGACAGCGGAGACCTGGACCTCGCCCGGGCCGACGACGCGGACCCGACCACGGCCGGCGCGGTGGTCCTGCGCCGTCAGGGCGCCACCGTCCGCTACCTGCTGGCGCCCTGGGTGGACTCCGCCGAGACCCGCCGGATCGACCGGCCCGACACCCCCGCCCACCCGTTGGAGCACCCCGACGGCCTCACCTCCCCGGCCCCGGCCGGCGGGCCCGCCGACTGCCAGGGCGCCACCCTGCTCCAGTTGCACTCGTCCCCGGTGGTCGCCGAGAAGGCCGAGAGGTCCGCCTTCCTGCTGGCCGACCTGGGCGGCCTGATCCCCGCACACCTCACCTACGCCCCGCCACCGGAGCGCCCCCAGCCGGACGGCTCACCACCCGACCGAGCCCAGGCCGACCGCACGCAAGCCGACCGCGCCCAGACCGACCGCGAGCCGCGCGAGGCGACCGCCCAGGACGCGCTGCTGGCCTGGTCCCGGGCCGGCTGCGCCGTTCCGGACGGCACACCGGGCGTCAAACAGCTGAACCTCTGGGCCTTCGCCCTCCAGCCGCTGCCGCAGAACGCGGGCTCGGCCTCCTGGGTCTGCCTGCGCGCCGACCGCTGGGACGGCGCGGGCAGTGCGGCCACCGCCGTCGTCCTGCCGGGCGCCCGCGGCGCGCAGCGCACCGGCGGCGGACCGGGCCGGGCCTGCGGCCGCTTCGAGCGGGACGCCGTGGCCTGGACCTGGTGGCGTTCCCCGCACGGGACGGAGTTCGTGCTCGCGGCGGGCAGCCGCCGGGTCACCCGGCTCACCCTCAAGGGTTCGGGCTGGTCCGCCGACCGGCCCGCGCCGGACCGCACCCTGGCCGTCGAACGCCCCGCCCGCGCGGCCGTCCAGGTGGAGGCGCTGCTCGACAACGGCGCCCGGATCGACCCACCGCACTGAGCCCCGCGCCCCGTCTCCCTTCCACCCCGAGCGCTCCCGTTCAGGCCGCGGCCCGCGTCCGACGGGACAGCTCCCGCTCGTAGTCCGGTAGTTCGACGCTGCTGACCTGCTTGCCCAGCTCCAGCATCTTCTCCAGCGCCCAGCGCCGGTTGAGCAGCGCGTTGCGGAACCGCAGCCCGATGGCCGTACGCGGCGCGAGGAACGGGCCGGTGCGGTCGCCGCCCTTCTGGCAGCCCTGCGCGTAGCCGCGCAGGAGGTGCTCGTACCGCGCGAAGGCGGCCCGGTGGTCGCCGCGGGCGCGGGCCAGCTCGCCCGCCAGGACGTACGCGGCCACCACCGCCGTTCCGGTGCCCATGCCGCCGATGGTCGCGCCGCAGGCGGCGTCGCCGATCAGGGCGATCCGACCGGTCGACCAGGCAGGCACGTCGGCGCGGCTGATCGAGTCGAAGTACGGTTCGGGGGCGGCGTCCAGGCTCTCCAGCAGCTGCGGCACCCGCCAGCCGAGGCCCGCGAAGGCGGCCCGGACCAGTTCCTTCTGCCGCGCCGGGTCGTGGCGGTCGTAGCGAAGTTCGGGCGAGGCGAAGAGGCAGAAAGCACCGGCCCGGCTCGGGTCGCGGTGGTCGGCGCCGACGGACATCAGCCGACCGGGGACGTTGAGGCCGACTCCGCCGACGGGCAGTCCGAGGTCGTTGGGCAGCTGCCAGGTGGCCGCGTAGTAGCCGAGGTGGCGGACGTAGCGCTGCTCGGGGCCGAAGGCGAGCCGGCGGACGGTGGAGTGCAGTCCGTCGGCGCCGATCACCAGGTCGAACTCGCGCGGCGCCCCGTGCCGGAAGGCGACCCGGACCCCGTCCGGGGTCTCCTCCAGCGCCGTGATCGAGTCGCCGAAGACGTACTCGGCGCGGGCGCTGCTGTGCCGGTGGAGCAGCTGGGCCAGCTCCCCGCGCGGGACCTCCAGGTCGCCGCCGGCGAACTCGGCGGGCAGGTGCAGCAGTTGGCGCCCGTCGGGGCCGACGAAGGTCATCGGACTGCCGCCGGTGCCGAGCGTGCGCAGCTCCTCCAGGACGCCCATCCGCTCCAGCACGGTCAGGTGGGTGCGGCCGCGGAAGTCGACGTCCTGGCCGCCGTCGCGCAGCGCGGGGGCCAGCTCGACCACGGTCACCTCGAAGCCGTACCGGCCCAGCCAGTGGGCGAGCGCGGGGCCGGCGATGCTCGCGCCCGAGATCAGGACCTTGGTGCTCATGGGAATCCACTCCGTCCGAGGATCGTGAAACTGTGTCTGGCGGACACTGTTTGTTGCTGTGTACGGTAGACACAGTTGAGCGGGAAGGGCAACCCCCCAGGTGGCAAGCCCCGAACGGAACCCCAGAACGGGAGCGGATGATGGCCGAGGCGGCGAACGACACGGTGCGGCTGCTCTGGGGCCCGGCCCCCAAACCCACCCGCGGGCCGAAGCCGGCCCTCAGCCTGGAGCGGATCGCCGCGGCCGGGGTCGAGCTCGCCGACGCGGAGGGGCTCGGCGCGGTCTCCATGCAGAAGGTGGCCGGGCTGCTCGACTTCACCAAGATGTCGCTCTACCGCTACGTCCCCGGCAAGGCCGAACTCGTCGCCCTGATGGTCGAGTCGGCCGTCGACGCACCCCCGGACGCACCGGAGGATGCCGACTGGCGGGAGCAACTCACCGCCTGGGCCCACCACTTGGCCGAGTCCTTCGCCAGGCACCCGTGGCTGCTGGACGCCACCGTCGGCGCGCGGGCGCTCGGTCCGAGGGAACTCGCCTGGCTGGAGCGGGTGGTGGCGGCGCTCGACGGCCACGGGCTGACCGGCCCCGAACGGATGGACGCCGCCGTCCTGCTCACCGGGCACGTGCGCGGAATCGCCGCGCAGTCCCGCGCCGCCGGCCCCGCCGACACCCCCGAGGCCGAACTCCTCGCCGCCCTCGGCACCGTGGTCCAGGAGAACGCCGACCGCTTCCCGGCGGTCGCCGCCGCCATGGCCGACCCCGACGGCCGCGACCAGGCGCTGGAGTTCGGCCTGGAGCGCATCCTGGACGGGCTGGCCGCCCTGATCGACCGCCGCACGGCCGGCGCCTGACCCGCGGCAGCACCCCGGATCGCCCGGTGGCGAGGAACCGGAGGCCCGGGAAAACCGCTCGGCCCGCACCCGGCCGCTCGCTAGGATCGCGCCCCATGGCGATGTTCGTGCACCTGACCGCCGCGGCGAACGCGCCGCGCATCCGCCGCGCCGGGATCCGCGCCGACAGCCGGGGCCAGGGCGGCGCACGCGGGGTGTACTGCTTCCCCGTGCTGCCCTCGTACACGCTGACCCACCAGTGGCTGCGCGAGCTGGCCCGGTTCGGCCCCAAGGGCGCACTGGTCGCGGTGCACCTCCGGCTGGACGACGGGCAGGAGGTCCTGACCGGGCACTACCGCGACCGCGCCCTGGACGCCCAGCGGCCGGTGCGGGCCGCCGAGGCGGTCCGGCGGATCGGCGCCCTGCCCGACCCGCGCGGCTGGGAGGTGTTCCTGCCGCGCGCGGTGGGCGCCCGCGAGGTGCACCGGGTCCGCGCCGTGCCGCAGGCCACCGGCTGGCGCTACGTCCCGGGCGCCCACGGCACCCGGCCCTGCACCTGTTTCGGCTGCCGTATCCGCGGCGAGTACGGCAGCAGGCGGCTGCGCGAGCGCCACCCGCACCCGCTGGACGGCCCGCCGCCGCCCGTCCCGGTGCTGCTGGCCCGGATCGCGGCGGCCGGCGAACCCGGCGACCCGTACGAACTGCGCACCGCCCTGCACTGGTTCGGGCTGCGCCGCCGCGGCCCGGTGGACCTGCTCGCCCGACTGGCCGACCACCCGCACCCGGGCGTGCGGACGGACCTGGTCTGGGCCGTCGGCGGCTGGTCGACCCCGGGCGTCGCCGAGCTGCTGGACGGCCTGGCGGACGATCCGGACCCGCTGGTCCGCGGGGCCGTCGAGGCGGTCAGGGAGAGCTGAGCCCCGGCCGGCGGCCCGCCCCGGACGGGCAGCACCGCTCCGCCGGCCGGTGCGCCGCCGTCAGGAGACGCGCTTGAGCTGCCAGGAGTTCTTCTCCAGGCTCGGCACCGCCGAGTAGTTGCAGCCGGAGCCGTAGTAGGTGCTGACGATCGTCCAGCCGGCCGGCGGCCAGGTGGAGGCGCAGGCGTTGACCACGGTGCCGACCGGGTAGCCGGTGAGCTGCATGATCTTCTTGGTGTTCGGGGTGAAACCGGAGCCGCAACCCGCGCTGTTCCACCACTGGACGTCCACGAAGCCGCCCGGCGTCAGCGAGGAGGAGCAGCTGGTGCTGGTGTCACCGGGCGCGGCCTGGGCCGTCCCCATGGTCAGGGTCAGCGCGGCGGCGGTACAGCCCAGGGTCAGGACGGCGGAACGAAGGCGTATCACGGGGCGGCTCCTCTCGGTGACGCGGCGCGTCCGCGTCCCGCCCATTCCTATCCGTGCGGAGCCGATGACGGACAGCGACTTTCCGGCCCGACCTGCGGCGCGTTCTCGCCCATTCCCCGCCGGGAGCGCTCCACCGGTACGCGGCTGACCTGCGCACTCTCCCGTCGACATGCCCGTTCGCCGGATCCGGGTGATCATGGGACGAACCGCGTCATCGGCGATTCGGCGCACCGGGCCGTCGGCCCCGGGAGCGCCCGGAAGGTGGACTGCGATGTTCCAGCTCCTGTGGATTCTGCTCATCGGCTTCGTGCTGGGCGTGCTCGCCAAACTGATCCTGCGTGGACCGCAGTCGATCCCCTGGTGGCTGACCATGCTGCTCGGCGCGGCCGGAGCCTGGCTCGGCAACGCCGTCTCCGGCTGGATCGGCGTCCGCCACACCTCGGGCATCGACTGGATCCGGCACATCCTGCAACTGGCCTTCGCCGTCGCCCTGGTGGCCTTCGTCGCGCCCGCGTGGACGAAGTCCCACCAGAACCGCTGACCGGCCGACCCCCGGCACCCGGACCGGCCGATCCGCCGGCCGACCCGCCGGCCGGGCCGCCCGCTCAGCCCACGTGGACGGCCGGCCGGCGGGACCGGTCCGGTTCGGCCTCGCGCAGCACCTCGCGGGTGACGGGGGCGATCTCGCCCTGTCCGAAGAGGAAGAACCGCAGGAACTGGGCGAAGGGGTTGCCCTCGGTCCACTCGAAGTAGATGTGCGGCTGCTGCCCGGTGAGGTCGCGCACCTCGAGCAGCAGCGCGGCCAGCGCGTTGGGCACGCTGGAGCTCTCCAGCGCCAACACCCGGTAGCGGTCGTGCAGCACCTCGCCGCGGACCGTCAGCACGGCCTCGAAGTCGGACGGGTCGAGCACGGTGACCTCGACGAACACCAGGTCGTCCTCGGCCGGGATGTCGTTGTCCCGCCGGATCTGGTGGATCTTGTCGCGGTACTCGGCGAGGTCCCGGCTGTTCGGCTCGTTGGCGATCAGCCGCAGCGGGCGGTGGGTGTAGTCCCGGACGAACCGGTCCGCGACGTCGTCCAGCACCACGTCGGTGACGCGCAGTTCGAAGGCCCGCTTGAGCCGGGACAGGAACGAGAGCAGCATGATGCCCGCGATGAAGCAGGCGCCGATCTTGACCCCGTCCGGCCGCTCGGCGATGTTCACCGCCGTGGTGTAGAGGAACACCCCCGCGATCACCGCGAAGCCGGTGCGCCAACGGCGCTGCCCGGCCTTGTGGGCGGCGATGGTCACCGCGATGGCGGCGGAGCTGATCAGCACCAGCACGCCGGTGGCGTAGGCGCCGCCCTGGGCGTCCACGTTGGCGTCGAAGATCCAGGTGACCAGGAAGGCGATCAGGGTGAGCACGATGACGGTCGGCCGCACCGCGCGGGCCCAGTGCGGGGCCATGCCGTAGCGGGGCAGGTAGCGCGGCATCAGGTTGAGCAGCCCGGCCATCGCGGAGGCCCCGGCGAACCAGAGGATGGCGATCGTGGACAGGTCGTAGACGCTGCCGAAAGTGCTGCCCAGGTACTCGTGGGCGAGGTAGGCGAGCGCCCGCCCGTTGGCCTGGCCGCCGGCCTTGAACTGGTCGGCCGGGATGAGCAGCGTGGTGATGAAGCTGGTGGCGATCAGGAACACGCTCATGATCGCGGCGGCGGTGGTCAGCAGTTTGCGGGCGCCGCGGATCCGGCCGGTGGGCTTCTCCTCGGTGTCGTCCGGGTCACCCTCGATGTGCGGCATCACGGCGACGCCGGTCTCGAAGCCGGACAGGCCGAGCGCCAGCTTCGGGAAGACGATCAGCGCGACGCCGATCATCGCGATCGCGTTGCCGTGCTCCACGGTCAGCGCGTGCGTCCAGTCGCTGAACACGTGCGGGGCCTTGAGCACGTGCCACAGCCCGTTGGCGACCACCACGACGTTCAGCGAGAGGTACACCGCGACCAGCACCACCGCCAGGCCGATCGCCTCGCTGAAGCCCTTGAGGAAGACGGCACCGAGCAGCGCGATCATGATCAGGGTCAGCATCACCTGCTTGCCGGTCAGGGCGCTGTGCAGGTGCGGGTTCTCCACCAGGTGGGCGCTGGCGTCGGCGGCGGACAGGGTGATGGTGATCATGAAGTCGGTGGCCGCGAAGCCCAGCAGGGTGAGCACGAAGAGCTTGCCCTGCCAGAAGGAGAGCAGCCGTTCCAGCATCGCGATCGAGCCCTGGCCGTGCGGGCTCTCCTGGGCGACCCTCCGGTAGACGGGCAGCGCGCCGAGCAGGGTGACGACCACCAGCACGATGGTCGCCAGCGGCGAGACCAGTCCGGCCGCGAGCGCGGCGATGCCGGGCTGGTAGCCGAGCGTGGAGAAGTAGTCCAGGCCGGTCAGGCACATGACCCGCCACCAGCGCTGGCCCTTCTCGTGCGGCGCCTCGGCGTGCGGGCCTGGGTGCTGTTTGGCCAGGTCGGCCAGGCCTTCCAGCATCCACTCCCGGAACCGCCCGCGCCGGGTGACCGGCCCCGCCCCTGCTTCGGCCGACCCCGACGACACCACGGGCACCCCTGTCCACGACTCGGCCGGCCTCGTACGGCTCCGGACCCCCTGTGGCCGCCGGACGGCGGGCCTGGTCAGGCTAGGGGACCGGCCCGCCGGGGCCGGTCAACCGCGCGGGCCGACACGCCCGGGTGCGCCCGTACGGCCCTCCCCGGTGGCGGGCCGTCCCGAGGCGGGTGCGGCCGCGCCCGGTCCGGTGTGCCAGGCTGCACGGACCTCGCGGAACACGCGAGGATGTCCGCGAGCACCGACGCACCGGGCGGGCGCCGCACAGCGCGCCACCGGCCGGGCCGGCGCGCCCACGGACCGGGCAGGGACAGGAAAAACGGAGGAAGCGGTGGCGGAGCCGAGTCGGCGGAGGATCCTGGGCCTGGGCCTGATGGCGGCCGCCGTCACTTCCTGCGGCCCCCGTCGCCCGGATGCGGCCCCCGCCGCGCACCCGTCCGCCGGGGCGGCGGGCGCACCGGCCGCCCCGGCGTCCACGCCACCCGGCACCGCCGGCCCGGCCGCCGACGGCCACACCGGCCCGACGAGCGAGCGCTCCCGCCCCGGCAACGCCGACTGGGAGATCACCGACCCCGGCCCGGACGGCGCCATCGAGGGCTTCGCCGACCGGGTCAGCGTCCTGCCAGGCGAGCCCTTCGGCCTGCACGTCTCCACCCCCGCCACCGCGTTCACCGTCTCCGCCTACCGGATGGGCTGGTACGACGGCGCCCGCGCCCGGCTGGTCTGGCGCCGCGAGCACGTCCCCGGCGGCAAGCAGGCCGCGCCGCACGTGGACCCGGCGACCCGCACCGTCCTGACCGGCTGGCAGCGCACCCTCGCGGTGGACACCGCCGGCTGGCCCGAGGGCGCCTATCTGCTGCGCCTGGACGCCGAGGACGGCTCCGGGCGGCGCTACGTCCCGCTCACCGTCCGCTCGGCGAGCACCGCGGGCCGGACCGTGGTGATGAGCGCCCCGGCGACCTGGCAGGCCTACAACGAGTGGGGCGGCTACAGCCTCTACAACGGCCCGACCGGCGGCCTGGCCACCCGCTCGCTGAAGGTCGTCTTCGACCGGCCGTACGACTACGACCACGGCGCCGGGCTGTTCCTGGTCTACGAGGCGCCGCTGGTCGCCCTCGCCGAACGGCTCGGCCTGCCGCTCGCCTACACCACCGGCGTCGACGTGGCCCGCGAACCCGGCCTGCTGACCGGGGCGAGCGCCGTCCTGTCGCTCGGCCACGACGAGTACTGGTCACCCGAGCAGCGGGCCAACGTGGTCGCCGCCCGCGACGCCGGGACCAACCTGGCGGTCCTGGGCGCCAACTGCTGCTACCGCCGGATCCGGTTCGAGCCGTCCGACCTCGGGCCGGACCGGACGGTGGTCTGCTACAAGGACGCCTGGGCGCAGGACCCGGGCCACCAGGCGGGCGCCCCGGCGACCACCGACTTCCGGACCGGACCGGGCGCCGACCCGGAGAGCTCGATGCTCGGCGTCATCTACGACGGCTACCCGGTGGACGCCCCGTACGTGGTCACCTCGCCCGGGCACTGGGCGTACGAGGGGACGGGCGTCGCGGCGGGGGCCTCCTTCCCGCACCTGGTCGGGGTGGAGTACGACCGGGTGCACACCGGCTTCCCCACCCCGCGCCCGATCGAGGTGATCGCCCACTCCCCCGTGGTGTGCGACGGCCGCCGCTCCCACTCCGACACCGCCTACTACACCGTGCCGAGCGGGGCCGGGGTGTTCGCCACCGGGACGATGCGCTGGGTCGAGGCGCTGGAGGCCCGCGGCCCCGGCGGCGGCCGGGCCGACCACGGCATCGACTCGCACGCCGGGGACCTGGTCCGCCAGGTCACCGAGAACGTCCTGCGCGCCTTCGCCGCCGGCCCGGCCGGCCGGACCCACCCGGCGCAGGACAACCTCGACGCCGTCTACGGCCCGGCGTAGCCAGCCCGGCTCAGCCCGCGGACGGCGCGGTGAAGGTCTCCGCGGGGCCGAAGTCCGAGAGGCGTTCCCTCGTCACGACCGGCCGGCCGGCCACCACCGTCGAGTGTTCGACCCGGACCGTCCGGCCGAGCCGGTCGATCCACAGCTGGACGTCCGCCGCGTCCGTGCCCTGGTTCTGCCGTCCGTCCCCGTACGTCGGGTCCGCGCGGCGCAGCTCGGCCGGGGAGAGCCGGGCGGCCAGGTGGAACACCGGCACGCCCGCCTCGGTCTCCATGCCCTTGCGGGCGGCGGGCCCGGCGTCCAGCAGGACCTTGGCGTAGCCGTCCGTGTCCTGCGCACCGGTCCCGGCGCTCGCCGGGGGCTTCTGGTCCGTCGTCCAGCCGGTCCCGCCGTTCTCCTTGTCCCGCCGGTAGACGGCCTGGTCGACGACCACCTTCTCCTCCCAGGCCAGGACGGAGGACCCGCGGACCATCTTGGTCTCCAGGCGGGACCCCTCGGCCGGGGTGTTGTGGTTCGCCCGGCCGGTGACGGTGAGCACGTCCTTCTCGGCGCCCTCGCCCGTCTCGACGGTCATCTCGGAGGTCGCCGCGTACGACTCCCGGGAGCGGTGGGCGACCGCGACCGCGGGGTCGAAGGCCCCGGTCGGGTCGGCGGGCGCCCCGGTGGCTTCCGCCGGTGCCCCGGTGGCTTCCGGTGGTGCTCCGGTGGTGGCGCCGGCGGGCACCCCGCCCGCGGACGTCCCGGCGGCGGGCGGCGGCGCGGCGCCGTCGGAGCCGCAGCCGGTGAGCGCGGCCAGCGCGACGGCGAGGGCGGTGGCGGGCAGGACAGTGGTGCGACGGATCGTCATGGGAGCTCTCCGGGGCTACTGTTCCGGGCGTTCGAGGCCCGTCACGGTACCGCATCGTGATCGAACGGGCTTCCGACCTCCGGCCGGGGCAGGAGGCGGTCGGAACGCCCGATACACTCGCACGGTCTCATCCGGAGCAGGCACGAGGGAAACAGAACATGGTCGAGGCCTCCCCCAAGGTCGTTGTGGTCGTCCCCACGTACAACGAGCGGGAGAACCTCCCGGTCCTCGCGGGCCTGCTCGCGGAGCTCCCGGTGCCCGACCTGCACCTGCTGGTGGTCGACGACAACTCCCCCGACGGCACCGGCGAGATCGCCGACAAGCTCGCCGCGGACTCCGGCGGCACCGTGGGCGTGCTGCACCGCACCGAGAAGGACGGCCTCGGCCGCGCCTACCTGGCCGGCATGGCCAGGGCCCTGGACGAGGGCGCCGACGTCGTGGTGCAGATGGACGCCGACCTCTCCCACCCGGCCTCGGCGATACCCGCGATGGTCGAGCTGCTGCTCGGCGGCGACACCGCCGTGGTGCTGGGCTCCCGCTACGTCCCCGGCGGCTCCACCGCCGAGGAGTGGCCCTGGCACCGCAAGGCGCTCTCGGCCTGGGCGAACTTCTACGTCAACACGATCCTCAGCCTCGGGGTCAGGGACGCCACCGCCGGGTTCAAGGCCTGGCGGGCGGACACCCTCCGCGCCATCGACCTGCCGACGGTGCGGAGCAACGGCTACTCGTTCCAGGTCGAGATGAACTACCGGGTCGTCAAGCAGGGCATGACGATCCGCGAGGTGCCGATCCGCTTCGAGGAGCGGATCGAGGGCGCCTCGAAGATGAGCATGGGCGTGCAGGTCGAGTCCGCGCTGGCGCCCTGGAAGCTGCGCTTCAACCGCGAGGGCTGACGAGGCACCGACGGGACCGGGCGGAACCGGACGGGACCGGGCACGGCAGGACGCCGGCCCGGTGCGGTCGTACGGGTGCCGGACCGCCGCCGGAGCGGTGTGAACGGCCGCCGCGGGGAAAGAAGGGCGACATGGCCCTTCTCCCGGAGACACTCACGGACCTGGTCCGCCGCGGCGCCCGAGAACCGTTCGTGGTCCAGAGCGTCCGGGCCACCGTCGCGGCCACCATCGCCTTCGCGGTGGCGACGCGGCTGAGCAGCGAGCCCGCCCCGCTGACGGCGCCGCTGACCGCGCTGCTGGTCGTCCAGGTCACCGTCTACTCGACGCTCAAGACCAGCATCCGCCGGGTCAACTCGGTGGTGGTCGGGGTGCTGATCGCGATCGGGTTCAGCGCGGTGGTCGGGCTCTCCTGGTGGAGCCTTGGGCTGATCATCCTGGCCTCGCTGGTCGTCGGCCGGTTCGTCCGGGTCGAGGAGTTCGTCCAGGAGGTCGCGATCAGCGCGATGCTGATCCTGGGCGTGACCAAGCTGGCCTCGCAGGCCTGGGACCGGGTGCTGGAGACCCTCATCGGCGCGGCCGTCGGCCTGCTGTTCAACCTGGTGTTCGCGCCGCCGGTCTGGGTGGACACCGCCGGGGAGTCGATCGAGGACCTGGCCCGGCGGGCCCGCCAGCTGCTGCTCGACATCTCCGAGGAGCTGGGCCGCCCCACCCCGGTGGCCCGGGCCGCCGAGCGGCTGCACGAGGCCCGCCGGCTGGACCAGGCGATCGCCGACGTGGACGCGGCACTGCGCCAGGCCGAGGACAGCCTGCGGTTCAACCCGCGGATCAGCGAGGGGCTGCTGTCCCGGCTGGTGCTGCGCACCGGGCTGGACACCCTGGAGATCTGCGTCGTCGTGATCCGGGTGCTGGCCCGTTCGCTGACCGACCTGGCCAAGCGGCGCGCGCCCGGCGAACGGCTCTTCCCGCCGGATGTCGCGACGGGGTTGGAGGAGCTGCTGGCGCACGTCGGCGGCGCGATGGTGAGCTACGCGGTGCTGGTGCCCACCCAGGTGAGCCGCAGCGCCGAGGAGGCGGAGGAGCGGCTGACCGCCGAGCTGGCGGCGGCCTGGGCCTGCCGGGAGAACGTCGCCCAGGTGCTGCTGCGCAAGGTCCAGGAGCACCCGGAGGCCTGGCAGCTGCACGGTTCGATACTGGCCGAGGTGGACCGCATCCTGGACGAGATGGACCTGGAGCACCGCGGCCGGCGGCTGATGGAGGAACTGGACCGGGCCTCGGTGGCGAACCGGGAGCGGTTCTCCCGCTACGCCTGGCTGCGCCGCCTGCTGCGGGGCGAACGGGCCCGCGGCGGCCGGACGTCCGCTGCGGCGGACCGCCCGGCGGCGTAGCGGTGGAACACCCGGCGGTTTGGCGGGCGCCGGGGTCTCAGGGCATCAGCCAGGGTTCCTGCGGCAGCGGGTGGCCGGTCTCCAGGTAGGTCTTGAGGTTGGCGAGCACCGCCGACCAGCCCTGTTCGGCGTCCGCCCGGGCGGCCTCGTCGGCGAGGTCCACGTGGGTGACGGTGAGCCGGGTGAGGTCGTGCCAGCCCTGGAGTTCGAAGGTGACCCGGGAGGGGAAGGCGGCGCGCCCCTCCTGCGGCCCGGCCCAGGTGGTGACCAACAGGTGCGGGCGGTCGACCGCCTCGACGGTGCCGATGACGTCGGCGGTCCCGGAGCCGTCGGTCCGCTGGTGCTCCCAGGGCGCGCCGAGCAGCCAGGTGGAGACGTTGCGGTGGCCCCAGTAGAGGCCGGACTCGTCGGCGTTGGTGAGCGCGTGCCAGACCCGCTCGGGGGTGGCCCGCAGGTAGGTGATGCCGCGGTGGCTGAAGGCGGTCACGGGCTCACCCCTTCGCCGCGTCGAGCAGCGGCTGGATCTCGATCTTCTGCATCCGCAGCATGGCCGCGAAGACGCGGTCCGCCGTGGCCCGGTCCTCGCCCGAGACCAGGTCGAGCAGCACCCGGGGGGTGATCTGCCAGGAGAGGCCGTAGCGGTCCTTGAGCCAGCCGCACGGGCCGGGCTGGCCGCCGTCGGCGGTGAGTTCCGCCCAGAGCCGGTCGACCTCCTGCTGGTCGTCGCACGCCACCTGGAGCGAGATCGCCTCGGTGAAGTGGAACGCCGGGCCGCCGTTGAGGCCCACGTACGCGCGGCCGGCGAGCTCGAACTCGACGGTCATCACCGAGCCCGCCGGGCCGGGGCCGGTCTCGCCGTAGCGGGTGGTCCTGAGGACCCGGGAGTTCGGGAACAGCGTGGTGTAGAAGGCGGCGGCCTCTTCGGCCTGGTCGTCGAACCAGAGGGAGGTGGTGATTTTCTGCATGCGCCCGACGGTAACGGCGGGGTCCGTCGGGGCGGCCGAGCCACGGCCGGGGGTCACCGGATCGGCGCCCCCGGCCGTCGCCGGGTCAGTGCACCCAGCCCGCGTAGCGCCGGACGAAGCGCTGACCGGTGTGGGCGGTCACCACGACGTCGTAGCGGCCCTGCTCGTCCAGCGGCCAGGCCAGGTCGGCCTGCTTGCCGGGCTTGACCCAGACGGTCTGCGCGGTGCCCGCGAAGTCGTTGGGCGCGGCGGTGAAGGCCACGTCGGTCATCCCGTCGTTGACGAGCTGCAGGGTGAGCTTGCGGCTGCCGCGCAGGTCGACGGTGACGATCGGCACGCCGATGTCGTTCTGGCCGTCCTGCCCGTCGCGGACCACGGTGCCGGCGAAGCGCCGGACGAAGCCGTCCGGGCCGTGCACGGTGAAGTCGTAGCGGCCGTCGGTGGTGGCGGCGTCCCAGACGTACCGGGCGGTGGCGCCGGGGGCGACGGTGTACGGGGTGCCGGCGAAGGGGAGCAGGATGTTCGGGTAGACGGTGTACGGGAAGGCCACCGAGCCGTCGTTGCTCATCGTGCAGGTGACCTTGCCGGTCTTCCGGTCCACCTCGACGTCGGCCCACGGCTGGTACGGCAGCGGGCGGTGCGGGCGCTCGCCGCGCTCCTGGACGGGCATCGCCTGGGCGCCGACCGCCGGCAGCGCGACGCCGGGCAGCCTGGTGCCCGCGTCGGCCCTGGCCATCAGGGCCTTGGTGTCGGGCAGCACCGGGATCGAGAGCTCGGGGGCGGCGAAGTCGAAGCAGCTGGTGAGGTCGCCGCAGACGGCCCGGCGCCAGGCCGAGATGTTGGGCTCGGCCACCCCGGTGACCAGTTCCATGAAGCGCAGCACCGAGGTGTGGTCGAAGACCTGGGAGTTGACCCAGCCGCCGCGCGACCAGGGCGACACGACCCAGAGCGGCACCCGGTTGCCGAGGCCGATGGCCCGTCCCTGGGTGAACTCCTCGGGGGTGCCGGGCTCGGGGGTGGGCGGGACCATGTGGTCGAAGTAGCCGTCGTTCTCGTCGTACATCACCAGGAAGACGGTGTGCCGCCAGACCTCCGGGTTGGACGTCAGCGACCGCAGGGCCTGGTCGACCCAGTGCGCGCCGTAGGCCGGGCCGGCCTCCGGGTGCTCGGAGAACAGGTACGGCGCGACCAGCCAGGAGACGGTCGGCAGGGTGCCGTCCTTGCAGTGGCGGTCGAAGTCGGCGGGGTCGAACTTCGTCATCGCGTTGACGTAACGCGGGTCGTCGTGCGGGAAGTTGTGGAACTGCTTGAAGTAGGAGAGCGCGTTGTCGTCGTAGTCGCCGGTGCGCTCGTCCTTGCTGGGGTTGTGGTAGACGCGCCAGCTGACGCCGGCCGCCTCCAGGCGCTCGGCGTAGGTGGTCCAGTCGGCGACGGGGTTGTCGGTGACCGGGGTGTTGTCGATCCACGGGCCGGTGGTGCCGTCGCGGCCGGGGCCGGACGTGCCGGTCCACAGGTAGAGCCGGTTGGGGTCGGTCGGGCCGGCCAGCGAGGTGAAGTAGGCGTCGCAGACGGTGAACGCGTCGGCCAGGGCGTACTGGTAGGGGATGTCGTCCCGGGTGAAGTAGCCCATGGTGCGCTCGCCCTTGGCGGCGATCCACTTGTTCATCGCGCCGTTGTTGATGGCCTGGTGGCCGGTGGCCCAGTCGTGCGGCAGGCCGCCGGCGTTCTGCGCGTTGTACTTGGCGGTGTCCATCCGGTACGGCAGCATCACGCCGCCGTCGCTGCGCCGGCCGTCGGGCTGGCGGAAGACGTCGGTGCCGTCCGGGAACTGGAGCGCCTGCTTGTCGCCGAAGCCTCGGACGCCGGCCAGGGTGCCGAAGTAGTGGTCGAAGGAACGGTTCTCCTGCATCAGGACGACGACGTGCCTGACGTCCTTGACGGTGCCGGTCAGCGGGGTGCCGGGCTTGGCACCGGCGGCGGGAGCGGGGGCCGGGGCGGCGGCGGCCTGGGCGGCCGTCAGACCGCTCAGGGCGGTGGCGCCGGCGGCC
>NZ_LFVW01000174.1:0-4615 GCF_001182915.1 Kitasatospora sp. MY 5-36 | reverse complement strand
GTGCGGCGGGAGAGCTCGGGCATGACGAACTGGCCTCTCGGAGCTGGGAGTCGGGGAGCCTGGGAGCTCAGAGCTGGAAGGTGGCGACCGCGGCGGCGGTGTCGGAGGGCCACTCGTTGGCGGCGGAGCCGGGCTCGGGCTGCGGCCAGCCGACGGCCAGGGTGTGCGCCTCGACCAGCTTCAGCGGGCCCGCGTACTGGACGTAGTCGGTGCGGTCCTGCGGCTCGGGGCGGTCGCCGCGCCGCTTGCGGGTGGGCGACCAGGTCGCACCGGGGGCCTTGACCGGGTCGCGGTTCTCCTCGCGGAAGGTGTCGGTCAGTCCGGCGCCCTGGAGGGCCACGGTAACCGGCCAGGCGAGCGCGCCGACCCCCTGGTGGGCGGCGGCGGTGGCGGCCGTCCAGTCCCGGTGCGAGGGCGAGGAGAGCGCACCGGCCAGCACCACCGGGGTGCGCCGGGCGATGTCCGCGCGGACGGCGGCGGCCAGCGCCTTGGCCTGCCTCAGCCGCAGCGAGCCGTTCTCGGCGGCCTCCACCTCGGCGGCGGTCCGGCCGTCCTGGACGGCGTACGGGCCGTAGCCCGCCTCGTCCAGGTGGGCGGCCCAGAACCGGACGGTGCGGCCGCCGGGCAGCCGCAGGGTGGCCGCGGCGGCGGGCAGTTCGGCGGTCGGCGGGGTGACGTCGGTGAGCGGGTGGCGGCTGAGGATGCCGACGCTGCCCGGGCTCTGGTAGGCGTACCAGCCGAGGGCGTCGGCCAGGGTCCTGGCCCGCTCCCCCGCGGTCTCCTGGAGGGCGAGCACGTCCAGGCCCTGGGCGAGGACCACGCGCAGCTGCTTCTCCAGTGCGTCGGTGTGGGCCGAGCCCGCGTCGTGCAGGTTCCAGCTGGCGGCCTTGAGGCGCGGCGGGGCGGCCGGGTCCGCCACCGGGACGAGGACGGTGACGGTGTCGGTGGCACCCCCGCTGTCCTTGACGCCGACGACCACCGGCTCGGGGTTCCGGCCGGGGGTGGCGGGGGCGGTGCCGGTGAGCGTGCCGTCGGCGCCGACCGAGGCCCAGGCGGGGCCGCTCACCTTGCGGTAGGTGGCGGAGCCGGCCGGGTTGCCGGCCGGGCGGGACCAGAGGCCGCCGAGCCGGACCGTCACCGCGGCACCCGGGGCGACGGGCGTGGCGGTGAACGCGTCGACGGCGGCGTGCGGGCGGACGACGGCGGGCTTGGGGCGGAAGGTGAACGGCCCGGTGCGGGCCAGGATGCCGTAGCCGTCCTTGGCGAGCAGGTAGGCGGTGTACGGGCCGCCGGTCAGCGCGGAGGTGTCGAGCTGGACGTCGCCCGAGGTGCCCGCGGTGTACTTCCACAGCAGCGAGCCGCCGTTGCCGGGCTGGCGGTCGCCGTCGTAGATGCCGACCCAGTTCTTGGCGTCGGGGGCGTCGGTGCTCCAGTGGAAGGTGAGCCGGTCGCCTTCGGTGGGGTTGGTGGAGGAACTGAACGTCAGGGCGCTGCCTGCGGCCACGGTTGTCCTGTCCGCCGCCCGGGGCCGGACCGCCGGGGGACGGTTCGCCGGGGCCGGGTTCGGCTGGTCACGGAGGCTGGGAGGAGGGGAGCGCACGCAGTTGGCTGTACAACTGCGGGCGGCCCTCATTCACCCGAAGGCCGGCGACCGGCGCGTGAACGACGCATGACGGAGCGTCGGGCGGTACGGGAACTTCGCTGGGCGGGGCCGTCGGCCCGCGGCGCGGGTGTGGTCGCGGGTGCTTCGGCGGGCAGGTTCGCGGATGCTTCCTCCGGTGTTTCCGCCGACATGCCGCGAGGGCCGCGGCGGGAGGATCCGCCCCGGCCCTCGTCGGACCGTACTGTCGAACCGGGTGCCGCCCGGTCAGGCCAGGGCGAGGAAGAGCTTCTCCAGCTCGGCCTCGCTCATCGGCGCGGCGTCCTGGTCGGCGGCGGCCATGCACTGGCGCATGCCACTCGCGACGATCTTGAACCCCGCCCGGTCGAGCGCGCGCGAGACGGCGGCGAGCTGGGTGACCACGTCCTTGCAGTCCCGGCCCGCCTCGATCATCGCGATCACTCCGGCCAACTGGCCCTGCGCGCGGCGCAGCCGGTTCAGGACCGCGCCGACCGCTTCCTCGTCCACCTGCATGTCGGGGCCGCCTTTCACATCGACTGTCGATGGACAAGTGTACCCGGCGGGGTATTCATTCCCGGATGGCGAAAGCCGTGCCCGGCGGCCCCGGGTACGGTTCGGCTCAGCGGCGGGCCAGGCGGCGCTCCCCGCCCGCGCCGGTCGCGTACGGCAGCTCGTAGTGCGCGAACACGGCGGGCTCGTCCTCGGCGGGCAGCACGTCGTCGGTGCCGATCGCCGGGGCCTGCTTGACCTGGTTGCGCGGGTAGGCCACCCGGAGGTAGTCCGGCCCGGCCACCGCCCCGTCCAGCGGGACGAACACCAGGCGGCGCCGGCCGGCGAAACCGACCGTGACCGTGCCGAAGAACGGCTCGTCGCTGGCCGTCTCGACGTAGACCGACTCCAGCGACCCGATGCGGTGGCCCTTCTCGTCGACCACGGCGTGGCCGCGCCACTCGCGGATGTCCGCCATCGCGATGCCCACGGGCCTGACCTCCCGTCCCCGGCTGTTCCCCCGCCCGGACCTCCATCCTCCGCCGGGAGCGGCAGGGGCGCGCGGCGAGCCCGGGAACCCTCCCCGCCCGACGAAAAGGGACATACGGGGGTGACCCGACCAACCGGCACCCGGGCCGTGACCTGGGCTTTAGGCTGTCCGCCAACAGGGCCGCGAGTGGATCGTCCGTGGCGCCCGGGGCAGAGGAGACGGCAACCGTGGGATACGAGAACATGTGGGAGTCCGGCGGGGCCGGGATCCCGGCCGACCTGCGGCCCGACGTGCCGCACCCGGCCCGGATGTACGACTACTACCTCGGCGGGAAGGACAACTTCCCCTCCGACCGCGCCGCCGCCGAGAAGGCGCTCGCCGCCAACCCGGAGTTCCGCTCCACCGCCCGCGCCAACCGCGGCTTCCTCACCCGCGCCGTGCGGTGCGTCGCCGCACTCGGCATCGACCAGTTCCTCGACATCGGCACCGGCATCCCCACGGCCGGCAACACCCACGAGATCGCCCAGGCGGCCCGACCGGGCGCGCGGACCGTCTACGTGGACAACGACCCGATCGTGCTCAGCCACGCCCGCGCCCTGATGGCCGGCTCGGGCCCCGGCCACACCACCGTCATCCGGGCCGACCTGCGCGAGCCCGCCGCGCTGCTGGACGCCGTCCGGGCGGCGGACCTGCTCGACTTCTCCCGCCCGGTCGGACTCGTCCTCGCCGCCGTCCTCCACTTCCTGCGGGACGAGGACCGGCCCCACCAGGCCCTCGCCGCCCTGCTGGACGCCCTGCCCTCCGGCAGCCACCTGGTCCTCTCGCACGGCACCGCCGACTTCATCCCGGCCGAGATCCGCGACCGGGTCACCGGTGTCTACGACAAGGCCACCGCACCCCTCGTCGGCCGCTCCCGCGAGGAGGTCTGGGCCTTCTTCGACGGCCTCGACCTCCTCGACCCCGGCGTGACCACCGTCCCCCTCTGGCGACCCGACACCACCCCCGCCCCCGGCGCCGACCGCGTCAGCATGTACGGCGCCGTGGCCCGCAAGCCCTGAGCTGCGGGGCCGGACCGGCCACCGCCGACCGGGCGGGCCTCAGTTCGGGCGGCCGGGCGGGACCAGGCCGGTCTGGTAGGCGATGGCGACGAGCTGGGCGCGGTCGCGGGCGTCGAGCTTGGACATCGCCCGGTGGACGTGGGTGCGGACGGTGAAGGGGCTGACGAACATCCGCTCGGCGATCTCCTCGTTGGTGAGGCCGGTGGCGGCCATCGACATCACCTCGCGCTCGCGGGCGGTGAGGACGGACAGCCGCTCGCTCGTGGAGGCGGCGGAGGCCGGCTCGGGCTGGGCCAGGAACTGGTCGATCACGGCCCGGGTGGCGGCGGGCGAGAGCAGTGCCTCGCCCGCCGCGACGGTGCGGACGGCGGCGAGCAGCTCCTTCGGATCGGCGCCCTTGCCGAGGAACCCGCCGGCGCCCGCGCGCAGCGCCTGGGCCACGTACTCGTCGATCTCGAAGGTGGTGAGGATGAGCACCCGGGTGCCGGACAGCGCCTCGTCACCGCAGATCTCGGCGGTGGCGCCGAGGCCGTCGGTGCCGGGCATCCGGATGTCCATCAGTACGACGTCGGGCCTGGTGGCCCGGGCGAGTTCGACGGCCTCCCGGCCGTCGGCGGCCTCGCCGACCACCTCCATGTCCTCCTCCGCGTCGATCAGCAGCCGGAAGGCGCCGCGCAGCAGGGCCTGGTCGTCGGCGAGCAGTACCCGGATGGTCATGCGTGGTCCTTCTCCTCTCGGACCGCGCCGTCCGCTCGGGCGGCGCCGTCCTGTCCTTCGGCTGGTGTCGGGCGATCGGCTGGTGCCGGGCGATCGGTGCGGGCGGCGCGCGCGGCCCTGGCGGCCCGGGCGACGTCGGCGGCGGTGAGGGCGCCCACGGACTCGGGGCCGTCGTCGCGGGCGCCGGTGCGCAGCGGCAGTTCGGCGGTGACCAGGAAGCCCCCGTCGGACCGCCGGTCG
>NZ_LFVW01000173.1:0-20161 GCF_001182915.1 Kitasatospora sp. MY 5-36 | reverse complement strand
TCCGGCGCGGCAGGCCGTCGGTGAGCCCGTCCCCGCCGCGCCCCAGTCGTCGGTGGCCGCGTAGACGGCCGTCGGCAGCACCACCGCGCGCAGGTAGCTGAACAGCGGGCGGACGGCGTGCTCCAGGGCGAGCGAGTGCCGGGGCGTGCCGCCGGTGGCGGCGATCAGCACCGGCTTGCCGGTGAGCGCGTCGTTGTCGACCACGTCGAAGAAGGACTTGAACAGGCCGCTGTACGAGGCCGTGAAGATCGGCGTCACCGCGATCAGGGCGTCCGCCTCCGTGACCGCCTCGATCGCCGCGCGCAGCCCGGCGCCGGGGAAGCCGGTGACGAGGTTGTTGGCGATCTCCACCGCCAGGTCCCGCAGTTCGACCACGGTGACCTCCGCCTCCCGCCCCTCCAGGGCGAGTCGGCGCACCGTCGAGTCGGCGAGCCGGTCGGCCAGCAGCCGGGTCGAGGACGGCTTGCTCAGCCCGGCACTCACCACCACCAGCTTGAACGCGGTCACTTGGCCACCTCCACGGCGTTCTCGTCCTTCTCGTCCTTGGCCGCGACCAGCGCGGCATGGGTCGGCCCGTCCGGCACCCCGGCCGGGCGGCCCTTGGCGAACTCCTCGCGCAGCACCGGCACGACCTCCTCGCCGAGCAGGTCCAGCTGCTCCAGCACCGTCTTCAGCGGCAGGCCGGCGTGGTCCATCAGGAACAGCTGGCGCTGGTAGTCGCCGAAGGACTCGCGGAAGGTCAGAGTCTTCTCGATGACCTCCTGCGGGCTGCCCACGGTCAGCGGGGTCTGCTCGGTGAACTCCTCCAACGAGGGCCCGTGCCCGTACACCGGCGCGTTGTCGAAGTACGGACGGAACTCGCGCACCGCGTCCTGGGAGTTCTTCCGCATGAACGCCTGTCCGCCGAGGCCGACGACCGCCTGCTCGGGCGTGCCGTGGCCGTAGTGGGCGAAGCGCTCGCGGTAGAGGTTGATCAGCTTCTTGAAGTGCTCCTTGGGCCAGAAGATGTTGTTCGCGAAGAAGCCGTCACCGTAGTAGGCGGCCTGCTCGGCGATCTCGGGGCTGCGGATCGAGCCGTGCCAGACGAACGGCGGGACGTCGTCCAGCGGGCGCGGGGTGGAGGTGAAGCCCTGGAGCGGGGTGCGGAAGCGGCCCTGCCAGTCGACGACCTCCTCGCGCCACAGCTGGTGCAGCAGCGCGTAGTTCTCGATCGCGAGCGGGATGCCCTGGCGGATGTCCTGGCCGAACCACGGGTAGACCGGGCCGGTGTTGCCGCGGCCCATCATGACGTCCACCCGGCCCTCGGCCAGGTGCTGGAGCATCGCGAAGTCCTCGGCGATCTTCACCGGGTCGTTGGTGGTGATCAGCGTGGTCGACGTGGAGAGGATGATGCGGTCGGTCTGCGCGGCGATGTAGCCGAGCATGGTCGTCGGCGAGGACGGGACGAACGGCGGGTTGTGGTGCTCGCCGGTCGCGAAGACGTCCAGGCCGACCTCCTCGGCCTTGCGGGCGATGGCGACCATCGCCTTGATCCGCTCGTGCTCGGTCGGGGTGCGGCCGGTGGTCGGGTCGGTCGTCACGTCGCCGACGGAGAAGATTCCGAACTGCATGCTGATCACCACATCCCAGGTAGTCCAACTTTCAACCACCTTAGCATCCGGGTGGGGCCCGTTATTCCCCCTCCCCCGCTCCCCCTCGTCGTCCCCCCTCCCCAGCGACGACAATGGAAGGCGCGGGCGGCCAGGGAAGGCTCCGGAAGGGCGGCGGACGATGGGTCCGTACATCGCGGTGAGCGCGCTGAGCCACGAGGGCCTGGTGCGGGAGCACAACGAGGACAGCCTCACGGTCGGGCCGTGGACGCTCTGCGCCACCGTGACCACCAACCCGCAGACCCTGCTCTTCCCGCTCGGCCCGCCCTGCGTGATCGCGGTCGCCGACGGCCTGGGCGGCCACCCCGGCGGCGAGGTGGCCAGTGCCCTGGTCGCCCGCCGGCTCGCCGCCGACGGGGGCGCGCTGGACGGCGAGGAGGCCGTCCGCGAGGAGCTCCTGGCCTGCAACCGGGCCGTCTACGCGGCCGCCGCCGAGGAGCCGGAGCTCGCCGCGATGGGCACCACCGTCGCCGGGCTGGTGCTGCTGCCCGAGTGGGCGCTGGCCTTCAACGTCGGCGACAGCCGGGTCTACCGGATCACCGGGGACGGGCTGCGCCGGGTGAGCGTGGACGACAGCCCGCCGCTGCCGCCCGGACGGCGCACCACCTCGGTGGTCACCCAGACCCTGGGCGGCTCGCTCGGGCTCACCTTCGTCGAGCCGCACGTCCGGGCCGTGCCGCTGACCGCCGGGGACCGGTACCTGGTGTGCAGCGACGGCCTGACCGACCCGGTGCCCGAGGAGGAGCTGGCCGGGCTGCTGGAGCGGTCGTTCGAGGGGGCGGACCGCTCGGACGGCAGGGCGGCGTTCGAGCTGTGGAAGGCGGCGATCGAGGCCGGCGGGCCGGACAACATCACCCTGGCGCTGGTGCGGGTCGGCGCGTAGGGCGCCCGTACGGAACGGACCCGCCCCGGGCGGGGCGCCGTAGCGCTCCGCCCGGGGCGGTCACCTGTCCGTTCGCCGTACTCGGCTCACATTTCGCTCGTGACGCTCACCCCGCTGAAGCCCTGCTGGGCGTAGAGGCTGAAGAAGATGTAGCCGCCGGCCGGCGGGTCCGTGACGGTCAGCGTCTCGGAGTTGTCCGGGCCGGTCGACCGCGCGGTGTTCGTGTCGGTGTAGGCCCAGCTCGTCGGGTTGTAGTAGAGGTCGCCGTTGCCGGTGCCGCCGCTGGTGGTGATCTTCACCTGCTTGGTGCCGGCCGGCACCAGGAGGTAGAAGTGCGCGTAGTTGCCCGTGGTGGCCGCGACGTTGCTGCGGGTGCAGTTGGCCGCCAGCAGCCGGGTGTCGGTGCCGGTGCACTCGGGCAGCGGGGTGCCCGGCGTGGTGGGCGGGTTGCCGCTGCCGTCGGTGGCGCAGCCGCCGGACGCGCACTTGGTCAGCCAGCTGTCGAAGTCGGCGTCGTAGCGGGTGCCGATGGTGGTCTTCAGGATGGCGCGGGCGCCGTTCCAGTCACCGGTGCGGTACTTGGCGAGGACCGCGTCCAGGTCGGAGCGGTGCTGCTCCAGCATGTAGCGCACGGCCAGGTAGCCCCAGCGGTAGACCCGGTCCTGGTCGCCGTAGCCGGTGTCGAAGAGGTCGCTCAGCTTGTAGGTGTGGCGGGCGGCCGCCGCGATGGCGCCGTCGTTGTTCACCTTGCGGTACGCGTAGGAGACGTACTCCGCGAAGCCCTCGACCCACCAGACGGTCGGGGTCTTCATGCCGGCCTCGAAGTCGCCGTACATGTCGAACCGGCCGTCGAGGTAGTGGGTGTACTCGTGGTTGAGGTTCCAGATCTCGAAGGACGGGCGGGCCCACTCGGCCTCGTAGCAGAGGAAGCGCGGCTGGTTGTCGGCCTTGGTCGGGTCGCCCTCCAGGTACATGCCACCGTTGTTGGTGTCGATGCCGTAGATCGCGGCGGCGAGCACCTGGTAGTCGAGCGAGGAGTGGAAGGCCACGACCTCGATCGTCTTGTTGTTGTCGTCCTTGACCGGGCCGCTGTCCTTGGCCACCGAGTGGAAGTACTCGTCCTGGCCGTTGAGGCTGGTGCAGGCGGTGTTCAGCTGGGTGGCGTCCAGCGCCTGGGCGAGCAGCGTGATGCTCGGGCTGCAGGTGTGCTTCACGGTCAGCACGCCGGCCTTGAGCTGGGCGGACTTGTCACAGGTACCGTAGAAGGAGCAGTTGCCCTGGTCGTAGTAGTCGACCGCCTCCGCGACCGCGGCCCACTGGAAGACGGTGCGGCCCTTCGGCTCCGACTTCTCGACCAGCGTCTTGGCCAGCGGACGGACCTTGGCCTGGAGGGCGGTGTCCTTCAGGAAGCGGGTCAGCTCCTTGGTCGCGTTGTAGACCAGCACGCCGAAGCTGTCGCCGAGCAGGGCGTTGTTGCGGGTCGCGAAGTCGGACAGCGCGTCCAGCACGCTCGGGTCCGCCTCGACGGCCGCGTCGAAGCCGGGCACCTGGTGGCCGCGGAACAGCACGGTGAACACCGGGTTGACCGCCCAGGCCATGCCGGCCGGGTTCCAGGTGTCGGCCTTGTAGTCGCCCAGCAGCCGCTTGACCACCGGCAGGAAGCGGACGTTCTCCTGCGCGCTGTCGATCAGGGTGACGGCCTCGCCCAGGATGGGCGCGTTGCCCGAGGCGACGTCGCGCGAGTGGGCGCTGTTGAAGAAGGCGTCCAGCCCGGACTGGATCGCGGTCTTGAGGCCGGCGCCGTACTCGCCGACGTCCTCCTTGTGGTACCACTGCACGAAGTAGCCGGCGCGCAGGTAGAGCACCAGCTGCTCGACCGAAGTGCTGTTGTCACCGGGGTAGTTGGCCGAAGCATCGCGCAGCGCGTAGGCCACCGTGTTCATCTGCTCCTCGCGGAACGCGCCGCGCGCGTCGCCGCCGGTGAGCTGGAACAGGCTGTTGATGCAGTTGATGTCCGCGCTCTTGATGTGCTGGACCAGGTCGCTGCCGGTCCGGCCGCTGAAGTCGCCGACGGTACAGGCCTGTTCGGCCGCCGCGCCGAGGCTGAGGGCCTTGGCGGTCGGCCGGACCTCGGCCGGCCGGGTGTCGACCGGGAGCGGGGCGCGCTGGTCGACCGAGGCCAACTGCTGCCCGCTGTCGGCTCGTTCGGCTGCGCCGGTGGCGGGCTGCGGGGCCGGCCCGGTGGGGACGGGCGCGGGCGAGCCGCCGGGGGTGGGGGTGGCGGGGGCGGCCTGGGACTGCGGGGCGAACAGGCCGACCGCCAGGAACAGGGACAGGACGAGCGTCAGCAATCGTGCCAGCTGCGGGAGTCGCAGCAGACGTGAAGGACTCACGTGGGGGCCTCCGGGCCGTCGTCGGCCGCGATTTGGGGCGCGGCCGGTGGGGGGTGTCGAGGACCGTTGGTGACGGCGCCGCGTGGGGAGCGGTTCCGTCGGGCACGGTGGGGGGTGTGACATGTACCATGGCACATCTCACATGGCCTTGGGAACCCGGGGCGTTGTGCGCAGTTTGCGGGGAATTCACGGAGGGATCGTGGTGACGGTCCGTCAACAGACCCGCCCCGGACGGGGCGCCGTAGCGCTCCGCCCGGGGCGGTCACCTGTCTGGGGTCAGCCGGGGTCGGCTCACATCTCGCTCGTGACACTCACCCCGCTGAAGCCCTGCTGGGCGTAGAGGCTGAAGAAGACGTAGCCACCGACCGGCGGGTTGGTGACGGTCAGCGTCTCCGCGTTGTCCGGACCCGCCGAGCGCGTGACGTACGCGTTGGTGTAGGCCCAGCTCGTCGGGTTGTAGTAGAGGTCACCGTTGCCGGTGCCGCCCTTGCTGGTGACCTTGATCTGCTTGGTGCCGGCCGGCACCAGGAGGTAGAAGTGCGCGTAGTTGCCGGTGGTCGCCGCGACGTTGCCGCGCACGCAGTTGGCCGAGAGCAGCCGGACGTCGTTGCCCGCGCACTCCGGCAGCTGCGGCTGGCCCGGCGTGTCGGTGGCGCAGGCGCCGGCGGCGCACTTGGTCAGCCAGCTGTCGAAGTCGGCGTCGTAGCGGGTGCCGATGGTGGTCTTCAGGATGGCGCGGGCGCCGTTCCAGTCACCGGTGCGGTACTTGGCGAGGACCGCGTCCAGGTCGGAGCGGTGCTGCTCCAGCATGTAGCGCACGGCCAGGTAGCCCCAGCGGTAGACCCGGTCCTGGCTGCTGGTGGCGTAGACGGTGTCGAACAGCTCGCTCAGCCGGTAGGCGTGCTGCGAAGCGACCGCGATGGCACCGTCGTTGACGACCTTGCGGTACGAGTAGGAGACGTACTCCGCGAAGCCCTCGACCCACCAGTCGATCGGCTGGACCTGGCCGGCGTCGTAGTCGCCGTACACGTTGAACCGGCCGTCGAGGTAGTGGGTGTACTCGTGGTTGAGGTTCCAGATCTCGAAGGACGGGCGGGCCCACTCGGCCTCGTAGCAGAGGAAGCGCGGCTGGTTGCCGACCGCCGCCGGGTCGCCCTCCAGGTACATGCCGCCGTTGTTGGTGTTGATGTCGTAGATGACCGCGGCGAGCACCTGGTAGTCGAGCGAGGAGTGGAAGGCCACGACCTCGATCGTCTTGTTGTTGTCGTCCTTGACCGGGCCGTTGTCCTTGGCCACCGCGTGGAAGAACGCGTCCTGGCCGTTCAGGCTGGTGCAGGCGGTGTTCAGCTGGGCGGCGTCCAGCGCCTGGGCCAGGATGACGATGCTCGGGCTGCAGCTGTGCTTCACCGTCAGGTTGGCGGCCTTGAACTTCGCCGGGTCGTCACAGGTGCCGTAGTACGAGCAGTTGCCCTTGTCCCACCAGTTCACCGCGAGCGTCACCGAGCCGCGCTGGTACATCGTGGGGCCGGTCGGGGCGGACTGCTGGGCCAGGGCCCGCGCGTAGGGGCGCAGCCGGGGCAGCAGGTCCGGGTACTGCATGAAGCGGGTCAGCTCGTTGGTCGCCTCGTAGACCGTCCGCCCGTAGGTGCCGCCGTGCAGGCCCTGGTTGCGGGAGATGAAGGTGAACAGGGCGTCCAGCACGCTCGGGTCGGCCTTGACGGCGGGGAGGAAGTCGGCCTCCCAGTGGCCGGCGAACAGCGCGGTGAGCGCCGGGGTCACCGCGTAGACCATGCCGTTCGGGTTCCAGGTGGCGCTGTCGTAGTCGGACAGCAGGCGCTTGACGACGGGCAGGTAGCGGGCGCTGTCCTTGATGCTGTCGATCAGCGTGGCCGCCCGGGCCAGCGGGCTCGCGTTGTCCGCGGTGACGTCCCGCGAACGGGGGTTGGCGAAGAACGCGTCCAGCGCGGCGCGGGAGGCGTCCTTCAGGCCGCTGCCGTAGGGGCCCACCACGTCGGGGTTGTAGAACTGCGTGAAGTAGCCGGCCTGCAGGTAGAGCATCAGCTCCGCGATCGAGCCGCTGTCGTTGCCCTGGTAGCCGTTGGCGGCGTCGCGCACCGCGTTCGCCACGGTGACCATCTGCGACTCGCGGAAGGCGTTGGCGGCGTCGCCGCGGCCGATCTTGAACAGCGAGTTGACGCACTGGAGGTCGACGGACTTGATCTGCTGGACCAGCGCGCTGCCGGTCCGGCTGGTGAAGTCGCCGACGTTGCAGGGCCGGGCGGCGGCCGCGTCCAGGCCGAAGGCCTTGGCCTGCGACTGCCCGGCCGTCGGCAGGCCGGTGAGCGGGGCCGTCGGCGACTGGGGCACCAGGTCCTCGGGGCTGAGGCGCTTGCGGCCGTCCGGCTTCGCCGGGGTGGTGTCGGCGCGGCTCTCGCCGATCGCGGGCGGCGGCGCCAGGTGGGCGGGCGCCGCGCCCGTGGGCGTACCGGCGGAGGTGCCGCCGGGGGTGGTTCCGCCGGGGGTGGGGCCGGCGGGGGCGGCCTGGCTGAGCGGGGCGAACAGGCCGACCGTCAGGAACAGGGACAGGACGAGCGTCAACAGTCGTGCCAACCGCGGGACTCGCAGTAAGCGTTGGCCATTCACGTGGGGGCCTCCGGGCCGTCATCGGCCGCGATTTGGGGCGCGGCCTACGGGGGAGCGAGGACCGTCCGCGACGGGACCCGTGGGGCGGGTCCGTCGTGGAAACAGTGGGGATGTGCCATGTAATATTGCACACATCACACATCATTGTGAAGGCCTTTACCCAAGCCCTACCCATCCGGAAAAGCGGAAGGGCATGGCGACGTCGTCGTCACCATGCCCTTCGGGCCCGCGGATCGGTGGAACCGACTACCGCCGGATTCCGGCTACTTGCGGAGCAGCAGGATCACGCCCGCCGTCACCAGGCCGACCACGACGGCGGCCGCGCCGTACGCCAGGCGGTGCGCCCGCAGCACCGGCAGGAAACGGTCCACGGCGTAGCGGCCGGGGCCGGTCAGGGCGAGCGCGGCGGCACCGGCGGTCAGCAGCAGCTCGTACTCGCTGCCCTTCGGGGCGAAGAAGCCGCCGCCCCAGGTGACGGCTATCGCGTTGACCATCGTGCCGACGATCGCGGCGCCCGCCAGCGGGGTCAGCAGGCCGACGGCGAGGGCGAGTCCGCCCAGCGTCTCGGTGAGGCCGGCCACCACGGCCATGGCGTTGCCGGCCGGGTAGCCGCTCATGGTGAAGAACTGACCGGTGCCGTCGATCCCGCCGCCGCCGAACCAGCCGAACAGCTTCTGGCTGCCGTGCGCGGCCATGGTCAGGCCGAGGGCCAGGCGCAGGAGCAGGAGTCCGGCGTCATAGGCGTGCGGGGAGGTCGTCGCGGACCCGGCGGTGTCCCGGGTCGGGCTGACGGTGGTGGTGGCGGCGGTCGTGCTCGGGCTGCTGCTCGGCATGCGCGTCTCCATCGATCGGGGTTCGGTCGTCGTCCGGCGCGGCCGGACACGGTCAAGGGTTGTGGTGGTGCGGCAGGCAGGGATCGTCACCCGGCGCCATTGTTCAAATTTGAACCGCCGCTTCACCGACCGTACCCCGAAGTTCGAATTTGAACAACTGACGGGCCGTCGGCGACTCGCGGGCCCCGCCCCGGCCGGAGAGGGTGGAGACATGGCCCACCACAGACAGCACCGACGGGAGACCCGGACCGGCACCCCGTACCCCGAGGCGCTGGACGCCTTCGGCGAGCGCGTCCGACTGATCACCCCCGAACAGTGGGACTCCCCCACCCCGTGCAGCGACTGGTCCGTCCGCGACCTCGTCAACCACCTCACCGGCGAACAGCTCTGGGTGCCCGAGCTGCTGATGGGCGCCACCGTCGGCGAGGTCGGCGAGCGCTTCGACGGCGACGTGCTCGGCGACGACCCGGTCACCGCCTGGACCGACGCCGCCGCGGCCGCCCGGGAGGCCTGGGCCGTCCCGGGCGCCACCGAGCTGACCGTCCACCTCTCCTTCGGGGACACCTCGGGGCAGTACTACCTGGACCAGCTCACCACCGACCTGGTGATCCACTCCTGGGACCTCGCCGCGGGCATCGGACGGCACACCCGGCTCCCCGACGGGCTCGTCGCGTTCGCGCTCGGCGAGTTCGCCGGGTACGGGGACCTCTCCGGCAGCGGGCTCTTCGACCCGCCGCTGCCGGTGCCCGAGGACGCCGACCCGCAGACCCGGCTGCTCGCCCTCACCGGGCGGCGGGACGGGGGGTGAGCGGGCTCGACGGGGGGTGAGCGGGCTCGACGGGGGGTGAGCGGAGCGTGCCTCCGGGCGGGCGGCCCGGCGCCGGATACTGGAAGACAGCGGGGGAAGTCTTCCGTGCGAGAGGCGGGCGGGCCATGAGCCGCAGGCCTGACATCCTCGGCGAGTTCACCGCCGACCACCGGGCGGTCACCGGACTGCTCGACCGGATCGAGGCCGCACCGGCCGGCGACCCCGGACGCGGCGAGCTGGTGGCCCGGCTGACCGACCTCCTCTTCACCCACTGCGCCGCCGAGGAGGAACACCTCTTCCCGGTGGTCCAGCACGACGTGCCCGACGGCGGGGCCCTGGTCTTCCGCAGCATCCACGACCACCTGGCGATCGGGCAGTACCTCGCCGACCTCCAGGGGCTCGGACCGGCCGAACCGGCCTTCGACACCCTGCTGCGCGGCCTCGCCGAAACCCTGCGGCGGCACCTGCGCGGGGAGGAGGAGCAGCTGTTCCCGGCCGCCCGCAAGGCCCTGCCCGCGGCCGCCCGCACCGCGCTGGGCGACCGGCTGCGGGCGGAGCGGGCCGAACTGGACGCCCCGGACTGATCAGCGTTCCCGCCGGCCCGTCCCTCCGAGCCCGCTCATTCCTTCAGGCCGGATCATTCCTCCGGGCCGGATCAATGCTTCGGGCTGATCACCGCGAACCGGGCACCCTCGCGGTCCCGCAGCCGGGCCACCCGCCCGTACGGGGAGTCGAAGGCCGGCCCGAGCGCCCCGCCGCCCAGCTCCGCGGCCCGGGCCACCGCCCGGTCCGTGTCCGGGACGGCGAAGGACACCTCCCAGTGCGGCGGCATCCCGGCCGGGCCGCCGGCCTGCTCCTTGGCCAGCGCCGCGACACTGTGCCCCTCGGCGCGCAGCACCACCCGGTCGTGCTCCCAGCGGACGTCGAAGCGCTCCGGGTCGCGGCCGTCCCAGCGGAACACCTCGCCGTAGAACAGCGCCGCCGCGAACGGGTCCGGGGTGCGCAGCTCGATCCAGACCGGCGCCCCGGGCAGGTCCAGCTTCCGGGCCCGGCCCAGCGGGCCCTCCCAGATGCCGAACACCGCGCCCGCCGGGTCCGCCGCGAAGGCCACCCGTCCGGCGTCGAAGGCCAGCGGGCCGACCGCCAGGGTCGCGCCGCGCTCCCGCACCGCGTCGGCGGCGGCGTCGGCGCTCTCCGTCCCGAAGTAGCTGGTCCACGCGAGCGGAACCGCCCCGACACCGGCGACGCCCAGCCCGGCCACCGCCTCCCCGCCGGTCACCGCGTGCACGTACGGGCCGAAGCGGTCCGGCCCGGGCTCGAACTCCCAGCCGAGCAGCGGGCCGTAGAACGTCTTCGCGTCCTCCAGGTCCGGGGCCATCAGGCTCACCCAGCACGGCACGGCCGCCACACAGCGCACCCGGGCGACCGTCTCACCGCTGCCCATCGCGAACCTCCTCCGCCCACCCGGCCGCCGGGCCCCTCCCGACTCCCACGGCCCACCGGCCGCCCGGGACGCCCACAGCCTAGGGCGCCACCCTCACCGCCCCGGGGAAGCCATGCCCGGGATCAGCGCACCCAGTTCTTGAGGGGCTCGGTGTCCAGGGAGATGCCCACCGGGTCGGGGAGGCGGACGGCCTTGCCGAACGGCAGGGTGTGAACGGTCTCGTAGCGGACGCCGTCGGGCTGACTGTGGACGATGATCTCCGCGGAGTCCCGGTCGATCAGCAGGTAGACGGGGATGCCGGCCTCGGCGTAGGCGCGGGGCTTCTCGACCCGGGCGCGCCGATCGGCGTCGACGTCCGCATCGGTCACTTCGACCACCATCAGCACGCGATCCGCATCGACCCACTCCCCCTGCCCGACGAAGGCCTCGGCGGGGGCCAGAGTCCCATCGGGATGGACCCGTCCGCCGTCGGTTCCCCGCATCCTCAGGCCATGGCTGTGCAGCCACAGCTCCGGCCGCGCCTGGAAGCAGCTCCGCACCAGCCACTCGATCACACAGCCGTGGTTGCCGCCCGACCTCGGTTTCACTCCCAGTCGCCCGCCGAGGAACTCCAACTGGAGGCCCTCGAGCGCCCGGAAAGCCAGGCGCGCGAGTTCCTCGAACTCTTCGGGCCGCATCTGCGATCGGCGCGGTGCGTCAGGAGCCGTGCACATACCGCGACCGTAGCGCCGGGGTGTGACATCCCTACCCGCGAGCAGGGGGGTTATGTGACGCAGGTCACATGGCGAGGGGAAATTCCGGGGACGGATTCCCCGTTTCCGAGTACGTTGGAAGAAGCGGGGAGATTTTCCCCGGTATCCTGATGAGGAGCAGTCGTCGTGACCACCACCGCCGAGTCGGTCCGTCCCGCGGGGAGCGCACGTACGCCGAAGTTGCGTGCGGACGCGAGCCGGAACCGGGAGCGGATCGTGCTGGCGGCCCGGGAGGCGTTCGTCGAGTACGGTGCGGACGCGCCGCTGGACGAGATCGCGAAGCGGGCGGGGGTCGGCAATGCCACGCTGTACCGGAACTTCCCGGACCGGGTGGCGCTGATCCGTGAGGTGGCGGTGCTCGTCAAGAACCGCATCCTGGCCCTCGCCGAGACGGCGACGGCGGAGGCGGACGCCCCTGACGGCAGTGGGCCGTTCGACGCCCTCCAGCGGTTCGCGCACGCGTCCGTCGGGGAGAAGGTCGGCGGTCTGTGCACCCTGTTCAGCAACCATGTCGACCTGTACGACCCGGAGTTGACCGAGATCCGGGAGCGCCTGCAGGCCGCCGTGGGCGGGCTGATGGAGCGCGCCCGGGCCGCGGGCGAGCTGCGGTCGGACGTCGACCACGGTGACCTGTTCATCGCGATGAGCCAGCTGACCCGGCCACTGCCGAACACCGCCTGCCGACTGCTCGACGACTTCGTCCACCGGCACCTGCAGATCTTCCTGGACGGCCTGCGCGCACCGGCTCCTTCGGTGCTGCCCGGCCGGGCCGCGACCTTCGAGGACTTCCAGCCCCAGAACTGACCGACCCACCAGTACCGACCCCCTGCCTGTAGGGGCCCGACCAGTACCAGCCGTCCGGGCGCGCGCCGCCGTGCCCCGGCGCGCCCTGCCACCGCACCCTCCCGGTGCGGCGACCCGCCGTGCCCGCCGCACGGCACCCGACCGTTCACGCACACCACACGCACCGTGAAGTGAGTACCCCCATGTCTCGAACCGACGCCGCCCGACCGGCGACGCTGCCCGATCCCCGGCGCTGGAAGGCGCTGATATTCATCGGCCTCGCCCAGCTGATGGTCGTCCTCGACGCGACCATCGTGAACATCGCCCTGCCGTCCGCACAGCGGGACCTGGGCATCTCCGACGGCAACCGCCAGTGGGTGATCACCGCCTACGCGCTGGCCTTCGGCGGGCTGCTGCTGTTCGGCGGCCGGATCGCGGACCTCTGGGGCCGCAAGCGGACCTTCATCGTCGGCCTGACCGGCTTCGCCCTGGCCTCCGCGCTCGGCGGCGCCGCGGCCAACACCGCGATGCTGCTGGGCGCCCGCGCACTCCAGGGCGTGTTCGGCGCGCTGCTCGCGCCGGCCGCGCTGTCGCTGCTCGCGGTGACCTTCACCGAGGCCAAGGAACGCGCCAAGGCCTTCGGCATCTACGGTGCGATCGCCGGTGGCGGTGGCGCCATCGGTCTGATCCTCGGCGGCCTGCTCACCGAGTACATGAACTGGCGCTGGACCTTCTTCGTCAACATCCCGTTCGCCATCGTGGCCGCCGTCGGCGCCGTGATGGTGATCCGCGAGCCCGCCGAGGGCCGCAACCGCAACCGGCTGGACGTCCCCGGCGTTCTGCTGGTGACCACCGGCCTGGTCTCGCTGGTCTACGGCTTCACCCGCGCCGAGTCGGACGGCTGGTCGTCCGGCACCACCATCGGCCTGTTCGTCGCGGCCGCCGTGCTGCTGGCCGCCTTCGTGCTGGTGGAGCTCCGGGTCAAGGCCCCGCTGCTGCCGCTGCGCGTGGTGCTCGACCGCAACCGCGGCGGGGTGTACCTGTCGCTGGGCATGGCCGTGATCGGCATGTTCGGTCTGTTCCTCTTCCTGACCTACTACCTGCAGATCGTGCTCGGCTACAGCCCGGTGCTGACCGGCGTGGCCTTCCTGCCGATGGTGGCGGGCATGATCACCGGCTCGACCCAGATCGGCGCCCGGCTGATGACCAGGGTCCCGGCCCGCTACCTGATGGCGCCCGGCTTCCTGGTCGCCTCGGCCGGCATGTTCCTGCTGACCCACATCAGCCTGGACACCTCCTACCCGGCGCTGATCCTGCCGGGCCTGGTCCTGATGGGCCTCGGCATGGGCACCGCGTTCATGCCGGCCATGAGCCTCGCCACGCACGGCGTCCAGCCGCGCGACGCGGGTGTGGCCTCGGCGATGGTCAACACCTCGCAGCAGGTCGGCGGCGCCATCGGCACCGCGCTGCTGAACACCATCGCGGCCAGCGCGACCACCGGCTGGCTGGCCTCGCACGCCACCGCCGCGGCCGCCGCCTCGCCGGAGGCCGCCAAGGTGCTGCAGTTCCAGGGCATGGTGCACGGCTTCTCGACCGCGATCTGGGTGTCCTTCGGGATCCTGGTGGCGGCCGGCGTGGTCGCCTTCACCTTCATCAACGCCGGCCGGCCGGGTGCCTCGACGGGCTCGGACGCGGGCTCGGCGGCCGAGAACGACGTGCCGGTGCTGGTGCACTGACGCGCAGGGGTTGCTCGGGTGCGTACGCGGCCCGCCCGGTGTCCTCCACGACACCGGGCGGGCCGCTCGCCGTTTCCGCCCGGGACACCCAAGGACGATCCGACCCCGGACGGTCCCGGACGGTCCGGCCTCGGACGCCCCCGTACGGTCCGGCCCGCGGAATCCGGCCCACCGGATACGCCCGCGAGTTCCTCACATCCCGGCCCCAGGGCGACCTTGTTCCACGGTCAACCTGTCGCCTAAGGTGAGCGAAGCGCTTCGTTCCGTGTGCACCCTTGAACCTTCCTGCACACTCCTGGCCACGACCCTCCGGCCTGCGCTTTTTACTTTCTTGACACGCGCATGACACACAGCGTTTCGCGATACCCGCTCGACAGTGTTCTCCTCGCTCCCGAAGCCAGAGAAGAGCCCCGCCATGTCGCCATCGCACACGTACGACCGGTACCGCCTGCCACGGTTCCACTGTCCCGGCGCCGGAACCGCGCCGCGTACGCCCAGACGATCGCCCCGGAACGCGCACCGGACCTGAAACGGCCGGAACGCGCGCGAACGGCGCCCACACGATCCGACCGACCGAGAAATCACTCCGGACGTGAAGAATGACCGACCGCCTGGACTTCAGCCTCACGCAGTTGCGCTATTTCGTGGAATCGGCCGAACTCGGAAACATCTCGGAAGCGGCCGAGAAGCTCAGAGCCTCGCAATCGACCGTCTCCTCGGCCATCATGCGGCTGGAACGCCAACTCGGCGTGCAGCTGCTGCTGCGCCACCACGCCCGCGGGGTCACCCTCACCCCGAACGGGCGGGACCTGCTCCTCGGCGCCCGCGCGCTGCTGGGACAGGCCAGGAGCCTCCAGGAGCAGGGGGACGCGCTGGCCGGCGGCATCGAAGGCCGGCTCGGCGTCGGGTTCCTCACCCCGGTCGCCCCGTTCCTGCTCCCCCAGACCCACCGGATCACCGCGGAACGCCACGCGGGCCTGCGGCTGACCACCCGGGAGGAACCGGCCGACCGGCTGCTGGCCCTGCTCCGGGACGGGCAGTGCGAACTGGCCGTCACCTACGACTTCCTGAGCGGCGGCTCCCGGTTCGTCCCGCTGGCCGAGCTGCCCATGCGGGCGCTCGTCGCGGACGACGACCCGTGCGGCCGGGCCGACCCCGTCCGCCTGGCCGAGCTCGCCGAGCGGCCGTTCGTCGCCCTCGACGACCCGCCGCTGCTGCTCCACTTCGAGAAGTTCTTCGCCGACGTCGGCGTCCCGCTGCCACCGGTGGTCACCGCCACCGGGCCGGAGACCGTCCGCGGCCTGGTGGCCGCCGGGTGCGGGTTCGCCCTCGTCCACCAGCGCGCCCACCGGGCCACGACGCTGGACGGCGGCCGGATCCGCTCGGTCGAACTCGCCGGGGACGCGCCGACCGCGTCGCTCGGCGTGGCCGCCGCCCCCGGCCTCGCCCTCGACCGGCGCGGCCGCGCGGTCCTGAACGTGCTCAGGTCGGTCGTCCCGACCTGCCGTCTGTGAGACCGGGCGCGCGCCCCCTTCTCGCCACACCCCCTCATCCCCGCGACACCCGTCGGAGGAATGCCGTGTTCGCCATGCTCTTCGCCGGCCAGGGCAGCCAGCACAAGGGAATGGGCGCCGAGGTCCTCGAACGCTACCCAGGACTGGTCGGATTCGCCTCCGACCTGCTGGGGTACGACCTCGCCGCCCTGTGCACCAAGGACCCGGACGGCCTGCTCGGCCGGACCGAGTACACCCAGCCGGCGATCTTCGTCGTCAACGCCCTGCACGGTTTCGAGCGCACCCACCGGGAGGACCGCCCGGCGGACGTCTACCTGGGGCACAGCCTCGGCGAGTACAACGCCCTGCTGGCCGCCGGGGTGTTCGACTTCGAGACCGGGCTCCGGCTGGTCGCCAAGCGCGGCGAGCTCATGGCCGCGGCCTCCGACGGGGGCATGGCCGCCGTCCTGGACACCCCCGAGGAACGGCTGCTGGAGCTCCTCGCCGACCACGGGATCGACGGCGTCGACATCGCCGGCCTGAACACCCCGTCACAACTCGTCATCGCGGCCACTCCCCCCGTGCTGGCCGCCGCGGTCGAATGCCTCGAGGAGAACGGGATCCGGGTCGCCCGCCTGAGGGTGAGCGCGCCCTTCCACTCCCGCTACATGGAGCCCGCCCGCGTGCGCTTCGCGGAATTCCTCACCGGCTTCGCATTCGCCGCACCCCGCACCCCGGTCGTCTCCAATGTCACCGCCCGGCCGCACCGGCCGGAGGAGACCGCCCGGCTGCTGGCCGAACAGCTCGTCGCCCCGGTGCGCTGGACCGACTGCGTACGAAGTCTCCTCGACCGGGACGACGACGTGGAGTTCACCGAGATCGGGGGCACCTCCCTCACCCGCATGGTCGACAAAATCACGTCTGGAGCCTGAACGATGGAATCGACGACGGACACGATCCGGACGTACCTGGAGGAGCGCTTCCTCTTCGAGTTCGACGATGAGACCACCCCGGACACCGACCTGTTCAAGGCCGGGGTCATCGACTCCTTCGGCTACGTCAGGATGATGCGCTTCCTGGAGTCCGAGTTCTCGCTGGCCCTCGACGGCGACGAGATCCTCATGAACGTCCTCGTATCGCTCAACGCGATCGATGAATTCGTCCAGAAGAAGCTCGCCGGGGAATAGGGGGACTGCCATGTGCGGAATCGCCGGGTTCCTCGCGGACCCACCACTGACCGGAGCACCCGACGAGGTCATCACCTCGATGCTCTCGACCATCCGCCACCGCGGACCGGACCAGGCCGGCTACTACCTGGACGACGGGCTCGCGATGGGCACCGTACGGCTGGCGATCGTCGATCCCGCCGACGGCGCCCAGCCGATGTCGGACCCGACGGAGCGCTACTGGATCTGCTTCAACGGCGAGATCTACAACCACGTCGAACTGCGCGCGGAACTGGAGGGCCTGGGCCGCCCGTTCCGCACCGACCACTCCGACACCGAAGTCGCCCTCCAGGCCTGGATCCAGTGGGGTCCGGCCTGCTTCGCCCGCTTCAACGGCCCGTTCGCGCTCGCGATCAGGGACACCGCCACCGGCGGGCTCGTCCTGGCCCGCGACCGCTACGGCAAGCGCCCGCTGTACTACGCCGAGCACGGCGGCGCCCTCCTGTTCGCCTCCGAGGCGAAGGCCTTCGGCGCGTTCCCCGGCTTCCGCTTCGAGCTCTCCCCGCCGGACCTCGCGTCGATCTACGCGGTGTGGACGCCGCTGCCCGACCGCACGCCGTTCGCCGGCGTCCGCCAACTGCCCATGGGCTGCTACCTGGAGGCCGGCGGCGGCCTGCGCTCGCCGCGCGCGTACGAGGAACTCTCCTTCGACGTACCGGGCTTCGACGGCACCGAGCCGGAGGCGGTCGCGTTCGTCCGGGAGAGCCTGCGGACCGCGGTGGAGCTGCGCCTGCGCTCCGACGTGGAGGTCGGCGTCTACCTGAGCGGCGGCCTCGACTCCTCCGTGGTCACCAGCCTCGCCACGCAGCTGTCCCGGCACCAGGTCCGCACCTTCTCGGTGGCCTTCCGGGACAAGAACTTCGACGAGTCCGACAGCCAGCTGCTGGTCGCCGAGCACCTGGGCACCCTGCACTCCGCCCTCCCGGTCACCGGCGCGGACATCGCCGACAACCTCCCGTCGGCGGTGTACCACGCCGAGGTGCCCGCCTTCCGGACCTCCTTCGTCCCGATGTTCCTGCTCTCCCGCCACGTCCGCGACGCGGGCATCAAGACCGTGCTCAGCGGCGAGGGCTCCGACGAGGCCTTCCTCGGCTACTCCCTGTTCCGCGAGACCATGCTGCGCGAACGCTGGCACGGGCTCACCGACGCCGAGCGGCGCGCCGGACTCGCCACCCTGCACCCGGAGCTGGCGCACTTCGGCCCGGCCCACCAGGGCCACCTGCTCGGCCTGTACCAGCAGTTCGCCACCGAGCGGCTGCCCGGCCTGTTCTCCCACGAACTGCGGTACCAGAACGGCAGGTTCGCGGCCCGGCTGCTCGCCTCCCGCAAGGACCCGTTCGCCGACCTGCTCGACCTGGTCGCCCGGGCACCGGGCTACCAGGCCATGTCCGCGGTGCAGAAGGCCCAGTGGCTGGAGTACAAGACCCTGCTGCCCGGCTTCCTGCTCTCGACCCAGGGCGAGCGCGTCGCCCTGGCGCACAGCGTGGAGAACCGCTGCCCGTTCCTCGACCCGGCGGTGGTCCGGGCCGCCTCCGCGGTCAACCTCCGCTTCGACGACGGGTGGAACGAGAAGGCCGTCCTGAAGAAGGCGTTCCGCGCCGAGCTGCCGCAGTGGACCACGGACCGCCCCAAGCAGCCCTACCGCGCCCCGGGCAGCGAGGTGTTCAAGGAGCACCGCCCGGACTACCTGGAACTCCTCCTGTCCGACAACGAGTTGGGCAAGCTCGACTTCCTGGACCAGCGGTTCGCCCGCCGCCTGACGGACCGCGTCATGGCCTCGCCCGCCGAGGACGTGAGCACCAAGGAGGACCAGGCCTTCGTCTACCTGCTCACCACCGCCGTGCTCCACCGGCAGTTCGTGCTCGACGGCGCCGGCCGGAACGGCGGACCGGCCGCCCCGGCGCTCGACCTGAAAGTGACCGTGGACCGGCGCCACGCCGTCCGGACCGGAAAGGAGGCCCGGTGACCACCGACGGCATCGCCATCATCGGACTCGCCCTGCGCTTCCCCGGGGCCGACACCCTCGCCACGCTCTTCGACCACCTCGCCGCCGGACGCTCCCTGATCACCGAGGTCCCGGCCGAACGGTGGTCCAAGGAACGCTACTTCGGGGACCCGCGCAACGGCGGCGAACGGACCAACAGCATCTGGGCCGGGTTCATCGAGGACGCGGACCGCTTCGACGCCGCCTTCTTCGCCATCTCCCCGCGCGAGGCCGAGACGATGGACCCGCAGCAGCGGTTCGCCCTCGAACTCGCCTGGAAGGCCGTCGAGGACGCGGGCTACCGCGCGAGCGAGCTCGCGGGCAGCCGCACCGGGGTCTTCATGGGCGTCTGCCACGCCGACTACGCCGAACTCATCGAGCGCGACGACGTGGCGACCGACGCCTACTTCCCGACCGGAACGGCGTACTCGATCGTCGCCAACCGGCTCTCCTACCACTTCGACCTCCACGGCCCGAGCATCACCAACGACACTGCCTGCTCCAGCTCCCTGGTGTCCGTCTACGAGGCCGTGACCGCGCTCAACAACGGGGACTGCGACCTGGCGCTGGCCGGCGGCGTCAACCTGTGCTGGTCCCCGAAGCACTTCGTGGCCTTCAGCAAGGCCGGCATGCTCTCGCCCACCGGCCGGGCGCAGGCCTTCGACGAGGGCGCCGACGGGTTCGTCCGGGGCGAGGGCGGGGCGGTCCTGCTGCTCAAGCCGCTCGCCCGGGCGATCGCGGACGGCGACCCGGTCCACGGGGTGATCAAGGGCGTCGGCACCAACCACGGCGGCCGGACCAACTCGCTGACCGTGACCAGCCCGACCGCCCAGGCCGCGCTGATCGAGCACGTCTACACCCGGGCGGGCGTCGCGCCCGGCACCGTCGGCTACATCGAGGCGCACGGGCCGGGCACCCCGGTCGGCGACCCGATCGAGATCGTCGGCCTCAAGCGCGCCTTCCGCAACCTGCACGAGGCCGCCGGGACCGAACCCGACCCGGACACCACCGGCATCGGCTCGGTCAAGACCAACATCGGGCACCTGGAATCCGCCGCCGGGGTGGCGGGCATGGTGAAGGTCGTCGCCGCCATGACGGCCGGGGTGCTGCCCGCGACCGTCAACTTCCGGAGCCTGAACCCGCTGATCAACCTGGCCGGCAGCCCCTTCTACATCGTCGACGGGACCCGGCCCTGGCCGGCCACGGACGGCGCGCCCCGCCGGGCCGGCGTCAGCTCCTTCGGCTTCGGCGGGACCAACGCCCATGTGCTGATGGAGGAACCGCACCGCCGCACCTCCTCGGCCGGCGCTCCGGGCCCGTACGTCGTCCCGCTGTCGGCGCGCAGCCCCGAGCGGCTGCGGGTGCTCGCCGGACTGCTGCGCGAGCACCTGCTCGCGCCGGAGTCCGCGCTGCTGCCGCAGCAGTCGCCGGCCGACATCGCCCACACCCTGCGGGTGGGCCGCGAACCGCTGGCCGTCCGGGCCGCGCTCGTCGTCGCCGACCGGGACCAGCTCGTGGCCGCGCTGGGGACGCT
>NZ_LFVW01000172.1:0-20048 GCF_001182915.1 Kitasatospora sp. MY 5-36 | reverse complement strand
CGGGACGCCGGCGACACCTCCGGCGGCGGCGGGCGGGATCGCGCCCAAGCCGTAGCCGTGGCCGTGGCCGTGGCCGTGGTGGCCGTTGCCGGGCCCGGTCACGGGTGGGCGGAAACGCGGCGGGCCGCCGGCTCCCCGGTGCGGGGGGCTCGGCGGCCCATGAGGCGCGTACCGACGGTGTGACGGGCGGGCCCTTGTGGAGCTGTGGTCAGGCGGAGAGCGGTTCGGGCTGCTCACCGCGGCGGACGGGGGCGGGGTGGCCCGAGTGGGCCCGGCCGAGCGGGACCGGGTGGACCGGCTGCTCGGTGCGGTCGTGGTGCTCGTACTCGCCCCACTGCGGGGCGCGCAGCTGGTCCGCGCCGCCGTAGGGCTCCAGGTAGGGCCGCCACCGCGGGTCCTTGATCCCGGTGCCGATGATGCGCCAGGCCAGGCCGCTGGGCGGCGCGGGTGGTCGTTTCATCCGCCAGCCGAGCTCGGTGAGGTGGCGGTCGGCCTTGGTGTGGTTGCAGCGGCGGCAGGCCGCCACCACGTTGTCCCACCGGTGCTGGCCACCGCGGCTGCGCGGGATGACGTGGTCGACGCTGGTGGCGGCGGCCCCGCAGTAGACGCAGCGGCCGTGGTCGCGGGCGAACAGGGCCCGGCGGGTGAGCGGGACGGGCCCGCAGAACGGGACCCGGACGAAGCGGGTCAGACGGACGACGGACGGCGCCGGAAGGGCGCTGGTGGCGCTGTGCAGAGTGACTTCCGAGTCCTCCAGGCTGACCGCCTTGTGGTTGAGGACCAGGATGAGTGCGCGGCGCATCGATACGACGCCGAGTGGCTCGTAGGACGCGTTGAGGACCAGGACATGCGGCACGGATGCCTCCTTGGACGCCTGCGGCGCGTGGCTCGCGCCGGGACGAGCGGTTGGATCGCGCCACTCGTGCGCGATCTCCCCCAGTGTCGCCTTACGCCTTTGTACGGCGCCACCACTCCTGTGTAACGGACCTGACGCGAACTCCGGGTGTGGTCTCTGTCATAGCCGGTATGCCCGGGGGAAGGTCGGGTTGCACCCGGGTGGCGGTGCGACGGGTCCCGGTGACTCCGGCGGGTCGCCCGCCGGGGGCACGGTTCGGCCGTCCGGAGCAGCGCCCCTCCTGCCCCGGACGGCCCCGGAGCCCCGGTTCGGGGGGAGCGTACGGGGGCGTTGACGGGGCGTTCGACACGCTCCGTACGCCCTTGGGCACACCCGTGCGGGGTTCCGGCGTGTCCGGGCCAGCCCGCGGCGGCGGATAGGCTGACGCCCACGGTCCGCGGGCCGCTTGCCGGCGGTGCGGGCCCACCACGCACCCCAGCCAGGAAGGTCCGCACGTGTTCAGCTCCGGTGCCACCGGTCCGTCCGACGCGTCCTCGACGCTCGCCAACCCGACCCCGGCCCCCAGCCCCACCGCGCAGCTGCCCGAGCTCGACCTGCGGATCCCGACCAGCGCGCAGGAGGTCTCGGACACCACCCGGCAGGCCGCCAGCTGGTTCGACACCCACTGGCAGGGCTGGGTGGCCTCCGGGCTGCGGATCGTCTTCATCATCGTGCTCGCGCTGGTCCTCCGGGCCGTCGTGCGCAAGCTCATCACCCAGCTGATAGGGCGGATGGCGCGCACCTCCGAGCACCAGGAGGAGAGCCGGCTGGGCGGGCTGCTGGCCAACACCGGGGTGGTGAACACCGAACGGCGCCAGCAGCGCTCGGAGGCGATCGGCTCGGTGCTGCGCAGCGTGGCCTCCTTCAGCATCCTGGGCACGGCGGCGCTGATGGTGCTCTCCGCGCTGGGCGTGAACCTGGCGCCGCTGCTGGCGAGCGCCGGTGTGGCCGGTGTGGCGATCGGTTTCGGCGCCCGGAACCTGGTCACCGACTTCCTCTCCGGGGTCTTCATGATCATGGAGGACCAGTACGGCGTCGGCGACGAGATCGACACCGGTGTCGCCACCGGCACGGTGCTGGAGGTCGGCCTGCGGGTCACCAAGCTGCGCGGCGGGAACGGCGAGATCTGGTACATCCGCAACGGCGAGGTGAAGCGGATCGCCAACATGAGCCAGGGCTGGGCGACCGCCTCGGTGGACGTCCAGGTCGGGTACAAGGAGGACCTGATCCGGGTCGAGGACCTGATCCTGGCGACGGCCGAGGAGATGGCCAAGGAGGCCCCGTACGACGAGCTGATCTGGGCTCCGGTGTCGATCCTGGGCGTGGAGTCGGTCGCCTCGGACTCGGTGGTGCTGCGGGTCGAGGCCAGGACCGCCCCGGGCAAGGCGGCCTCCGTCTCCCGGGCGCTGCGCCAGCGGCTGAAGGCGGCCTTCGACGGGGCCGGGATCAAGGTCAAGGAGGAGGTCGCCGCGGTGGCCGCCGGGGCGACCGGCGTGGTGATCGCCCCCTCCCCGGTCCCGGCCGCCGAACAGGCCGCACCCGCCACCCCCGCCGACCGCGCCGCCGAGCCCGTCCCGGCCCCGGTCCCGGCGGCGGCCCGGGCAGCCGACGACGCGTCGAAGCCGTAACCCACCGGCCGTACGGACAGCGCGAAGCCCCGCTCCCACCGTGGTGGGAGCGGGGCTTCGCGCTGTCCGGGGAAGTCGGTGCGGCGGCTACAGTTCTCCACCCCTTCGATCAGTAGAACTGCTCAGGTCAACTCCGGGTATGCGCTAATCACCCAGCATCGAAGTAGGCTCGCAGTGACCTCCGGCCAGCGGAGTGATCTGAACGCACTCCTGCACGCAGAAGGCCCCCGCAGATGCGGGGGCCTTCGCTCACGATCACTTGCTTGCCGCGCCTGGCGGAACTTTACTCGCCAGTCTTCCTCGACCTGTGCAATCGGTCCGGCGCGAGGAGCTCAACAAGCTGCGTTGATCGACTCACTGTGCACGTCGTCTCACCACCTAGACCGCTCGTAGGCGGGTAGGCTTTTCATCCACCACAAGGGCAGCAAGATCATTGACTTGCCGCTGAAGTTCGGTCAGTTTCGTCCGCAGCTCGTCGTCAGCGACGGCCGCCAGATCGTCCGGGTCAATTGCCTGAATGTTCTTGGCAGTGGTGCTCAGCGCCTTTGAGAACTTAGTGCGCTGCTCGCGCAGCTGGACATCCGGGTCCGCCTCGACGATCTGCGTCGTCAGCGCCTGAACGGCCTCGTATGCCTCCGCAACTGCCTCGGGCGTAGCATCGGGGTCATCCACCACTGATAGGAGCTTCGCGGCCTCTTCTCGCGCCCTCGAAGGCAGTTCGAGTGTCTGGCCAGCCGGTGTCCGTACCTTTCCCTCATCCGCTACGTGGCGGACGTACTCGGCGCGCTCGGCTTTCCGGGCCTCGACTGCACCCTCCTTACGGAAGACCGGATCACGGGCGATGGTCCGGGCCAGAGCGGCACGCAGTTCACCATCGTCGCGAGCGCGCTCCAAGAGTGCGGTTCGCGCAGCCTCAGCAGTGCTCTCGTCCGCCAGGATCGCGGCCTTCATCGCCCCGGGGCTCTCTGCCGCGTAGATCACCTTCCGGACGCTGATACCCGCCTCCTTGGCGCCGGCTACCAACGCCTCGGCCCGGCCCGGATTGACCCGACCAGTGGTGAAGCACTCTGCCCACGTGTTGGCCGGCGGAAGCACCACGTCTACACCCGGCTTGAGCTGTTCGAATCCGGGAAGGTCGTGCTTCTCGACTCCCTTCTCCCAAGCTCGGTAGTACCGCATGACACGGGACGTCGTCCAACCAATGCGTCGTGCGAATTCCGCCGAAGACACCTTTTCGGCCGAGATTCCGTCAACTGCGCTACGTCGATTGCCCTTCTGATCATCTCCGCCCCTGTTCAGCTCCACGTTACGGGCGACCTTCAACGCCCAGACCCAACCGCCGGACTTCCCCACTGTCCGCAGCTCAAGCGCGTCACGGTCCACTGGGTTGGTGAGGTCGAGGCCGGGCTCTTCCGCCTGAGTAGCTACCTCTGGGTCGTCGGAAGGATCACGCCAGAGCGGTTCTTGGCTGGCGCCGATCGGCTCAGCCGAAAGTGCCTGCTGCTGAAGGTCGGCAACCGTGCGACCAAGCTGCTCAGCGACCAGGCTGACGGTTTCGTCGTCGTCTGCAATCAGACGCACAAGCGCGTCAATGCTGTACCCCAGCCCTCGGGTCGGCTTGGCGGTCACGAACGACTCGAAGGACGTGTGCGTAACTTGCTCACCGCGAGGGGTAGTGAAGTTGCGCCACGAGCCTTCCTCAATCACCTGACGAACCAGCCCAGGAACGGAGTCCATGCCGTTCAGGGTGGACCGCATGGATGAACTGAGCGCGTTGACCAAAACTGCATTCCCAGCAGGGGTGTGGATCTCGTTCATTTCTTCTGTTCCTCCTTGATCGCATCGTCGAGCACCGCCAGGCGCTTCTTGAGCTGGTCAAGGGTTGCGGTCTTGACGTTGTTATTGAGGTTCTCGTTCAGCTCATTGTTGATATGCGCGTATGGGCGGTTCGTAATGAGCGCCAGTCGAGCGACCTTCCTGTGGATTAGCTTCCGCAGGGCGGTCTTCTGATCTCCGAGGGTCTCCTCCTCCTTTTCTGTAGCACGCTGCTCAGGAACCACCATGTCGCCGTGGAACTTCCCGGCGGAGCTGAGAAACCCGGCTGCCCATTCAGCAGTCACACCCATCGGGGTCGCCCCAAACTGATCCAGCATAGTCTGGGCGCGGTCGAGCTCTTCGGTGGTGAACTTGGAACCATTGGCGATGGTCGCATGGTGAGTTGCCGTCGAGGAACCAACGGTCTCATATGCAGGGAAGATGCCGTCGCCGGCACCGTGGGTGTCCTGTCCCTCTCGAACCTTCTTCTCCTGGTCAGCCAGCACCGCATCAACCGTCTTCTCGATGTCCTGCGCATAAGCGATAAGAACATCGATCGACGGAATGAACAACCGCGCCGTCGTGGGATCGTCCTCGCCTCGCAAACGAACGAATCGTCCAACGACCTGAGTAAAGAACATCCGTGTCCGCACTCGGGAAGCGTAGACGCCGACACCCAGGCGAGGAATATCGACCCCCTCAGCAATCATCTGTACGGCGATGATCCAGGGCGCAGTCCCCCTGGCGAAGTCCTTGATGACATCGGAGGCGTTCGGCTCATCGGAGATGGCAACTGGGATAGGGGCGCGCACGATCCGTTCGAGGATCTTGGCATAGGCGTTCGCGGCAAACTGATCGCTGGCGATCACCAAGCCGCCGGCATCCGGGGAGTCGATGCGCATCCGAAGGAGAGCGCTGTGGGCCTCCATTAGCACGGAGGGAATCCACTCACCATTGGGGTCGAGGGCAGCTTTCAGTGCCGGAGGCACCTCGTCTTTGTCGGCCTCGCTCAGGTCAACAGAGATAACAGACATCTGTCCGGCACGACGCCACTTCGACTCCCCGTCCATCGCCGGGAAAACCGCTGGCCGGACAACCCCGCCATCGGCGAGGGCCATACCATAGTCGTAGTTGTAGCTCGGCGCAGCGCGGCGCTCTTCGTCGTATTTGACGAACGGAATCGCCTTCCCATCCGTACGGAACGGCGTGCCGGAAAGCAGAAGGCGACGGGTTGCGTACTCGAACGAATCCTTCAGAGCTTCGCCCCAAACCAGGCCTTCGCCATCGCCCGCGTGGTGGATCTCGTCGAAGATCACAAGCGTGTGCTTCACAGCGCTTAGCCTCTGCCAGAGGAGCGGGGCGGAGGCGATGGCCTGGTAGGTCACAACGACGCCATCGAAGTCACCCGCGACCGCGCCGTTCTTGTTCACGAAGACGTGGTCGAGCTTGACTCCCTTCCGCGCTCCAGCCTCTGCCCACTGGCGACGCAGGTGTTTGGTGGGAACGACGACCACGATATTTGTGATGACGCCACGCTCGATGAGGTCCTTGGCGATGGTCAGAGCGAAGGTAGTCTTTCCCGCCCCAGGAGTAGCGACTACCAGGAAGTTTCCGCTCTCACCGCCGTTGCGGGAGTGGTAGCGCTCGCGGGCTTCCTGCTGCCAGTCGCGGAGGTCGGAGGCGTTCGCCATGGAGTTCGTTCCCTTCTGCAAGTTGCACCCTGGGCAGAGCGCCTGCCCATTGATCACATCGGTCGGTCCGCCCTTGGACCACGGGTCCACGTGGTCCCCATGCCACCCAGGCTCTAGCTCCAAGCCGCAGCTGACGCAGCGCCCATCGGCCGCGAGAAACAGTGCAACTCGTTCCGCGCTGTTGAACGATCGGCGGCGGTCACGGGGCTCTTCGGAGACTCCTGCCATAACGTCGGAGGGTATCGGCCGGGTCGGACAATCGACCCCTGATCAACAAGAACTGACTACTCATCGCCACCGTTTCGGGGGATACCAGCCGCGATCACCATCGCCGACTGTGCCCCGACACCCGCCATTGAAGCTGGCCGAGCAGCTCGGAGGGCTCGCCAGCACAGCGTCGATGGCGCCTCATCCAACATCCGGGATGCCACGACGCCGGTCAGCTTTACATGGCACCCTACCTTCGGTGCTCTCCGAAGGCAGGCCGCTCATGTTCCTCGGTCACAGCAGTCATGGCCTGCCGTGCCCGCGATCGGGCGGCCGCGGGTACGTCTGGCTCTGATCGGACGTCAGATCGAGTGGGCGGACGGCTCCGTCGGCGCTGGTATGTTCCAGGCGTGAACCGCGACACCAGCGATCTCGTCTCCCGCCTTGGCCGGCCTCTTCGGCTGATCGTCACCGGCGGTGGAACGGGCGGCCACACCTATCCGGCCCTCACTGCGATCCGCGCCCTGCGCTCGCGTCTCGCCGGGGTCGACGGCGCCCTGGACGTGCTGTGGATCGGCACCGCCACCGGCCTTGAGGCCAAGGTCACCGCCGCCGAGAACATCCCGTTCAGGACCGTCGCCACAGGGAAGATCCGGCGCTCCGCCAACCCGCTCAAGCTGGTGTCGCCCGCCAACGTCAAGGACATGGGCCGCGTCCCCCTGGGCGTCGCGCAGGCCCGTTCCGCGATCGCCGGGTTCGGCCCGGACGTGGTACTCGGCACGGGCGGCTACGTCGCCGTGCCGGTCGGAATGGCCGCCCGGATGTGCCACCGGCCGCTGGTGGTCCACGAGCAGACCGTCCGGCTCGGCCTGGGCAACCGGGCCCTGGCCCGGATGGCGACCCGGGTCGCGGTCTCCTCCGAGTCGACGCTCCGGTACCTGCCCGAGTCCGCCCGCGCCACCGCCGTGGTGACCGGCAACCCGGTCCGCCCGGAGGTGCTGACCGGGCAGGGTGAGAAGGCGATCCAGGCACTCGGACTGTGGGGCTTCGACCGCGCCCTGCCGACCGTGTACGTCACCGGCGGCGCGCAGGGCTCCCAGCAGATCAACGAGCTGGTGAGCGAGATCCTGCCGTGGCTGCTCGGCCACGCCAACGTGGTCCACCAGTGCGGGCCCAGCCACGAGGCGGGGCTTCGGGAGCGGGCTGCGGCACTGCCGGAACACCTGCGCGCCCGGTACCTGGTGACCGGCTTCGTCGGCCCGGAACTGCCGGACGTGCTCGCCCTCGCGGACGTGGTCGTCTCCCGCAGCGGCGCGGGAACACTGGCCGAACTGACCGCGCTGGGGCGGGCCGCGGTGTTCATCCCGCTGGCGACGTCGGCCGGGAACGAGCAGGAGCACAACGCCCGCCACCTGGCCGATGCCGGCGCGGCGGTGGCCCTCCTCGGCCGGGCCGCCCCGGACACCCTCCAGGCGGCGATCGCCCCGCTGCTGACGGACCCGGCCCGCCGCGCGGACATCGCGCGACGGGCCGCCGAGCACGGCCAGCCGGACGCCGCCGACCGCCTCGTGGACGTACTGCTGTCGGTCGTGGGCCGCTAGTTCTCCAGGTCCGGCAGGTGCCGGACGGCGCCGGCCTGGATGGTGTCCACGCACACCTGGTAGGCGGCGTAGTCGCTCTCCCAGGGGTCGGGCACGTCCTCGCCGCTGACGTAGAGGTCGAGCTTGCCTGCGGCCGGGGTTCCGTCCGCCATGGTCCTGAGTTCGGCGAGGACGGCGTGGTCCATGGCCAGCACGGCGTCCGCCCAGCCGAGCATACGGTGGTTGACCTTGACCGCGCGGTGGTCACGGATGTCGTACCCGGCGTCCTCGGCGGCGCGGATCGCGTTGCTGTGCGCCGGACCGCCGACGTGGCGCTCGCGCAGCCCGGCCGAGCGGACCTCGACCTTCTCCCCGCCGGTGTGGGCGAGGACCGCGGCGGCGAGCGGCGAGCGGTTGTGGTTGCCCAGGCAGACCACCAGGATGCGGTGGCGCTTCGGGTGGCGGAACATCTCGCTCATCTTCGGCTCCTTGGTGTCGGTCACGCGGCGGCCTTGATCGCGTCGGCGAGCGCGGCGACCGTGTAGCGGACGCTGTCGTGGGTCATGGCGGGGTGGAACGGCAGGCCGAGGATCCGGCCGGCGACCTGTTCGGTGACCGGCAGGTCCCGGTGCCAGGCCGAGAACGCGGCTTGGGTGTGGTTGGGCGGGTAGTGCACGGCGACGCCGATGCCGTGCTCCCGCAGGTGGCGGAAGACCTCGTCGCGGTGGTGGTCGAGGACCACCACGCAGTTGAACGGCACGGTGTTCACCACGTCCACGTCGACCAGGCGGGCGCCGTCCAGGCCGGCCAGTTCGGCCTGGTACGTGCACCACAGGTGCTGGCGGTGTGCGGCGGTCTGCGGGAAGTGCTTCAGCTGGGCGACGCCGATGGCGGCATTCAGCTGGGACACGTCGAAGCGCATCCCGGGGCCCTGGACCTCGTAGGAGGTCATGGCGGCTCGGGCGTCATTGGACTGGACGATTCCGAACAGGCGCAGGCTGCGGAGGGTGTCGGCTTCCTCACGGGTGCGGGGAATGATCGTGCCGCCCTGGCCGGTGGTGAGGTTCTTGATCGGGTCGTGGGAGAAGCAGGTCAGCACGGCGGGGTCGGCGCCGACCATGGTTCCGTCCGGGCGGCGGGAGCCGAAGGCGTGGGCGGCGTCCTCGATGATCTGGATGCCCCGGTCGGCCAGGTGGTCGCGGATCGGGGTGAGGTCCACGGCCCGGCCGCCGTACAGCACGGGCATGACGGCGCGGGTGTTCGGAGTGAGGGCTTCGAGCACGGTGTCCGGGGTGACGGCCAGCATGCGGGGGTCGATCTCGGCGAAGCGGGGTGCGGCGCCGCTCCAGGTGATGGCCTGGACGCTGGCGCAGAAGGTGAGGGAGGGCAGGACGACGTCGTCACCGGGGCCGATGCCGATCGAGCGCAGAGCGAGGTGGAGTGCCGTGGTGCCGGAGTTCACGGCGACGGTGTCGGTGACGCCGATCAGGTCGGCGACTCCGGCTTCGAACTGGTCGGTGGCCGGGCCGTGGCCCCACTGGCCGCCGGGGAGGACGGCGGCCAGTGCGGCGGCTTCGGTGCCGTGCAGCAGCGGCGCGGCGTTGCGCTCGACGCCCGGGGGCCGCGTGGTGGTCGAGGCCAAGGCGGGTACTCCTTCGTCAGAGCGTGCCGGAGACGGCACGGGACTCGGTGGACATCACGGCGACGTACTTGGTGAGGAAGACGCCGCCGCGGTAGGTGAGCCGCCGATGGTCGACGGGCTGCTGGAAGAGGCCGTTCAGGGTCTGGCGGACCAGGTCGGCTCCGGCTTCCTCGGCGAGCAGGAATCCGGCGGCGAACCGGGCGTTGATCTCGGTGATGACCACGCGCGGGTCGGCGCCTTCGGTGATGAAGCCCTGGACGTCCACCGGGCCGACGGCGCCGATCGCCCGGATCGCCTCGGCGACCCGCTTGGTGGCCTCCGGGTCGTCGATCGTGACAGCGACCATCGACATGCCGGCCTGGACCATCAAGCGCTGTCGCAGGATCGCGGAGGTGCGACCGTTGCGGTCCGTCAGGCAGTCGGCGGAGAACTCCACGCCCCGGACGCGCTGCTGGACGATCGGGGCGGGCACGAGCTCGCACAGCACGCGGGCCTGTTCGCGGGTCCGGCAGAAGTGCACGTCCTTGGAACCCTGGCCGCGGCGCGGCTTGACGACCAGCTCGGTGCCGTCGGGGGTCTGGCCGATCCGGTCGGGCAGCCAGGTCTGCGGGGTGGGCACCCTCGCGGCGCGCATCGCCTGGTGGAACTCCCACTTGTCGCCCGCGGTGGTGACGCTGGCCGCGGGCGGCAGCCAGGTTCGTACTCCGGCACGTTCCAGATGGCCGCGCAGGTGGACCAGCTGCGGAAGCTCGTTCTCGACGCAGCAGATCAGGGCGTCCGGCTTGAGGTCGTGCACCAGCTCCATCAGGTCCGCGGCGAACAGCGGGCTGTCGGCGCGGGCGATGGTGCGGCCGGTGATGCCGGGGGCGAGCAGGCCCGGCGCGAGGGGGTTGGAGTCGGTGCCGATGACCTCGTGGCCGAGCTTGAGGAGGGTGAGCGCGAGGTCGAGGCCAGGGGCCCCGCCGATGCCGGTCACCAGGATGCGGCGGAGCTCCGCCGGGTCAGGGGTGTTCACCTCGCCGCCTTTCACGCGGCGGCCCGCGCGGTGGCGGTCTGCCACCAGTCGGGGTTGCTGCGGTACCAGTCGACGGTCTCGGCGATGCCGGCCGCCAGGTCCTGCCGGGGCTGGTAGCCGAGCTGGGCGAGCTTGCCCCAGTCCATGGAGTACCGGATGTCGTTGGCGGCCCGGTCGGGCACGTAGGTGACCTGGTTCCAGGTGGCGCCGGTGGCACGCAGGAGCATGCCGGTCAGCTCGATGGTGGTCAGGTCGGTTCCGCCGCCGATGTTGTACGCCTGCCCGGAGATGCCCTTGTGGAGGACCAGCTCCACTCCGGCGCAGTTGTCGGTGACGTGCAGCCAGTTGCGGACGTGCTCGCCGTTGCCGTGGACGGTGGCCTTCTCCCCGGCCAGCAACCTGGTGACGAACAGCGGGATCAGCTTCTCCGGGTACTGGCGGGGCCCGTAGTTGTTGGAGGAGCGGGTCACGCACACCGGCACGCCGTAGCTGGAGTGGTAGGCCAGGGCGATCATGTCGGAGGCGGCCTTGGACGCCGAGTACGGCACGGTGGGGTTCAGCGGATCGGATTCGAAGGCGGTTCCGGTGGGCAAGGAGCCGTACACCTCGTCGGTCGAGATGTGGACGAACTTGCGCGTGCCGATGCGGCGGGCGGAGTCGAGGAGCGTCTGCGTGCCGAGCACGTTGGTGGAGACGAAGTTCCCGGCATCGGTGAGGGAGCGGTCGACGTGGGACTCGGCGGCGAAGTGGACCACGGCGTCGTGGGTCTCCATCAGGGCGTCGACCAGGGTGCGGTCGAGGATGTCACCCTGGACGAAGGTGAACTTCTTGGAGTCGGTGATGCCGTCGAGGTTGCCGAGGTTTCCCGCGTAGGTGAGGGCGTCCAGGACGGTCACCTTGGCGATGTCGTCGGCATCGACGAGGCGGCGGGCGAAGACCTCGCGCGCACGGCGGCCGGCATCACCGGGCTGGTCGCGATCATCCAACACGACCGCGGCGACCAGTGCGACGCGCACGGCTGGTTCGCCACCGCCGAGCAGGCCGCCCGTGAATCCGGTGACAAGCAGATGCTCGCCTGGGTGCTCGCCCGCCACGCCATGGTCCCCCTGAACTACGGCGCTTCGAACGCCGCAGCCAACCTCGCCGCCCGCGCGCGGGCCGTAAGCGGCGACGCACCGACCGCCTCGGCGGCACTGGCCGCCGCCGTCACCGCCCGCGCCCTCGCCTCCGCCGGTGATCACCAGGGCGCCCTGCGAGCCGTCGCAGACGCCCGTACCATCGCCGAGCGTCTGGACGGAACCCAGGCTGCCGACAGCTGGTTCGGCTACCCGATGCAGAAGCACCACGTGCACCTGAGCCAAGCCTTCACCCTCATGGGCCACACCCGCGACGCCTACGCCGAGCAGGAAGCCGCACTCGCACTCACCCATTCCCCGTCGATCATGGTCCGGGCGCTCCTGGAGATGGACGCCGCCACGTGCCTGTGCTCCGACGGCGACCCCACCAGCGCCGTGGACAAGGCCGTCGACGTCTGGGAGAAGCTGCCTCCCGCGTACCGCGGCGGACTGATCCGCACCCGCGCCGAAGCCCTGCGGCAAGTCCTGCCCGGGGCGGCACATGACCGCCTCGAGGAGGCCCTGGCCACTCCGTAGTTTCCGCCGTGCCGCGCCGACCGGCTCGTCGGTACTTGGAACGGTCAGCCGCTGCGGTCTCGCACCGGGACCAGGACGCCCCATTCCTCATCTGTTCCCTGTTCACCCCGCATTGGTGCCGTTCCGCCGCGATCACGATCGCGGCGGAACGGCACAAGAAACCGCGGTCTTCTCACGCTTTCTTGCCTTCTGCACAGGAAGTCGATCGGGCCGACTTCCTGTGCAGAAGGCAAGAAATGCCGCCGCCCCGGCCCTGTTGCGCCACCCCTATCCAGCACTTTCTCCGGGTTCCGCTCCTCGACATGCCGAGGAGCGGAACCCGGATTCTCATCTTCATTCCTCAATGAATCCGCAGGCCACACCTCATCGAGGCAAGCCACCGCACCTGTTCTCAATAGCCGGAATGCCTTTTGTGTTGCCCGCCTCGCCGCCCAAGCGAGGCGGGCAACACGAAAATTCTTCTCTTTCCCGATCTTGTTGAAGCATTTCCCTTCCGGTGTGGCCCCTCGAATCATCGAGGGGCCACACCAGAATCTCCGCCGCTTTCAATCCTGATTCATTGGCGCGTCACCCTCCTCTTCCGGGGAGGGTGACGCGCTTGTTCTTCTTCCTCATACGGATTTCCGTGTGGGGCCGGGTGGGTGTCGGCCCCGCTCCCACCACGGTGGGGGCGGGGCTTCGTGGTGTCGGGTAACGCTTCGGCATCCTCCGCTCCGCCCACCATTGACACCCCTACGACAGGGCGCTTACGGTCCTTCCCTAGCGACTGGAAAGTTTCCTAACAGTTCGTCCGAAACCCGCCCGCTCCCCACGCCGGGGACACCCGCGGGACGTCGACGACCAGCCGGAAGAGGAGGATGCCGGGCATGACCAAGAGCACCGCCAAGGCCCCCCTCGCCGGCACCCCCAGTCTGCTGCGCGCCATCAACGACCGCGCCGCCCTCGAACTGCTGCTGGAGAACGGGCCGCTCTCCCGTACCCAGATCGGCACCCTCACCGGGCTGTCCAAGCCCACCGCCTCCCAGCTGCTGGCCCGGCTGGAGGCGGCCGGGCTGGTCCTGCCGGTCGGCACCACGGCGGGCGGGCCCGGCCCCAACGCCCGGCTGTACCAGGTGAATCCGGCCGCCGGGTACGTCGCCGGACTGGATGTCACCAACAGTGGCATCGAGGTCGCCGTCGCCGACATCACCGGCACCACGCTGGCCGGGCACACCGTGCCGACCAAGGGTGTGCCGGCGGCCGCGACCGTGCCCACCGTCGCCGCCGCGGTGGCCGAGGCGGTCCGGGCCGCCGGTCTGCCGGAGGGCGCCCTGCGCACCGTCGCGATCGGGGTCGGCGGCGCCCCCGACCCGGTCACCGGCAAGCTGCGCTACGCCTCCCATCTGCCGGGCTGGCACTCGCCGCGACTGGTCGAGGAGCTGACCGAGGCGATCGGCGCGCCGGTGTCGATCGAGAACGACGTGAACCTGGCCGCCGTCGCCGAGCGCTCCTCGGGCGCCGCGGCCGGCTTCGAGGACTTCGTCCTGCTCTGGGCCGGGGCCGGGGTCGGCGCGGCGATCGTGATCGCCGGGCGGCTGCACCGCGGCTTCACCGGCGGCGCCGGGGAGGTCGGCTACATGCCGCTGCCCGACTCCCCGGTCGAGTGGGACGCCCGCCGCCGCAAATTCGGCGGGTTCCAGGCGCTGGTCGGCGCGCCCGCCGTCCGGTCGCTGGCCCGTGAGCACGGGCTCGGCGCGGCCACCGCGCAGGAGTCCATCGCCAGGGCGCTGGCCACCCCCGGCGCCGGCGACGCCTTCCTCGCCGAGCTGGCCGGGCGGCTCGCCGTCGGGCTGGCGGTGATCGTCGCCGTCGTCGACCCCCAGCTGGTGGTCCTCTCCGGTGTGGTGCCGAGCGCGGGCGGCGAACGGCTGCGCGCGCTGGTCGAGGACGAACTGGCGCGGATCTCCATCGCCCGGCCGGAGGTCCGCAGCACCGCCCTGTCCGGCTCGCCGGTCCTGCTCGGCGCCCTGCAACGTGCCCTGTCCGACGCCCGCGAGGCGGTCTTCTCCACCCACTGACGCCCGCCCCCGATCAACTCGACGCACCCACTGACGCTCCCCCTGTCACCTCGCCACCTGCACCCACCTCTCCCCAACCCCCGAACGCGGGACCCGAGGCAACGAGGCCTGCCCGCGCACCCCCAGGAGGATCCCGAAGTGCACGCCACCACCTCCCGCAGAGGCCGCCGCACGATCGCCGCCGTCGCCGGCAGCGCCGTCCTGGCCCTGCTCGCCTCCGCCTGCACCGGTTCCAGCGACTCGGGCGGCTCCGACGACTCGGCCAGCGGCAAGGACGTCACCATCACCTTCTGGCACGGCTGGAGCCAGGAGAACGAGAAGAAGGCGATCAACGACAACATCGCCGCCTTCGAGAAGGCCCACCCCAACATCCACGTCAAGTCCGTGGACGGCCTCGAGGACGACAAGGTCAACCAGGCCCTGCGGGCGGGCGGCTCGGACGCGCCGGACGTGGTCTCCTCCTTCACCACCAACAACGTCGGCATGTTCTGCTCGACCAAGGCCTTCGTCGACCTCAAGCCGATGCTCCAGAAGAGCGGCATCGACCCGGTCAAGACCTTCCCGGCCGCGATGCTCAACTACACGCAGTTCCAGGGCAACCAGTGCTCGCTGCCGCTGCTCGGCGACGCGTACGGCCTGTACTACAACAAGAAGGCCTTCGCCGACGCCGGCATCGCCAACCCGCCGAAGACCTTCAGCGAGTTCGCCGAGGACGCCGCCAAGCTGACCGTCGCCGACGGCGACTCGTACAAGCAGCTCGGCTACATGCCGCTGTACCACGGCTACGAGTCCACCACCGAGCACTTCCTCGGCCAGTACGGCGCGACCTACTTCGGCGCCGACGGCAAGTCGAACATCGCCACCGACCCGAAGGTCGCCGCGATGTTCAAGTGGCAGAAGGGCCTGGTCGACCAGCTCGGCGGCTACGACAAGCTGGAGAAGTACCGCGCGACCTTCGGCGAGGAGTTCAGCGCCAAGAACCCCTTCCACACCGGCCAGGTCGCGATGGCCCTCGACGGCGAGTGGCGCACCGCCTCGCTCGCCAAGGACAAGCCCGACTTCGAGTGGGCCACCGCCGCCTTCCCCGTCCCGGACGACCAGGCCGACACCTACGGCCGCGGCTACCAGACCGGCACCATCATCGGCATCGCCAGCACCAGCAAGAAGCAGGCCGCCGCCTGGGAGTTCGTCAAGTACCTGACCACGGACACCGACGCGGTGGTGAACTTCTCCAACGCGATCCACAACGTGCCGAGCACCTTCGAGGCGCTGGACTCGCCGAAGCTGGTGAGCGACCGGAACTTCAAGACCTTCCTGGACGTCGCCAAGAACGCCCACTCCGGCACCACCCCGCCGGCCGTCAACGGCGGCAGCTACCTCATCACCCTGCAGAACCTCGGCTACGACTACGAGTCCGGCAAGCAGGGCGACCTCCAGGCGGGTCTGGCCGCCACGGCCAAGCAGATCGACACCGACATCGCCCAGGCCAAGTAGGCCGGGGAACGGTCCACGGAGCTCCCATGTCACTCGCGTTCGGCACCCGCAAGGGAAGCGACGAGGCCGACGCGGGACCGACCGGCCCGGCGGCGCCCTCCACGCAGCACCTGCTGCGCCGGAAGCGCCGCCGGGAGGCGGCCCGCACCCTCGCCTTCCTCTCCCCCTGGCTGATCGGGTTCGGCGTCTTCTTCGCCTACCCGCTCGTCTCCACCGCCTACTTCTCCTTCACCTCGTACAACGGCTTCGGCGCCCCGACCTTCAGCGGCCTGAAGAACTGGGACTACGTCTTCAACCACCTGCCGACCTTCTGGCAGGGCCTGCGCAACACCCTGTGGCTGGTCGTCGTGATGGTGACCCTGCGGGTCGTCTTCGGCCTGGGCATCGGGATGCTCATCACCAAGGTGAAGACCGGCGCCGGCTTCTTCCGCACCGCCTTCTACCTGCCGTACCTGGCCCCGCCGGTGGCCGCCACCGTCGCCTTCGCCTTCCTGTTCAACCCCGGCACCGGCCCGGTCAACCACCTGCTGGGCGAGCTCGGCCTGCCGCAGCCCGGCTGGTTCGCCTCCGCGGACTGGTCCAAGCCCGCGCTCACCCTGCTCGCCATGTGGGGCGTCGGCGACCTGATGGTCATCTTCATGGCCTCGCTGCTGGACGTCCCCCGGGAGCAGTACGAGGCGGCCTCGCTGGACGGCGCCGGCCCGTTCCAGCGGTTCCGGTACGTCACCCTGCCGAACATCTCGCCGATCATCATGTTCGCGGTGGTCACCGGGGTGATCCAGACCATGCAGTACTACACCCAGGCGATCGTCGCCGGGAAGGTCGCCAGCGGCATCGCGGGCGGCTCCGGCCAGCCCTTCGAGCCCGGCTTCCCGAACGGCTCCACCTGGACCCTGCCGCAGATGGTCTACAAGCTCGGCTTCCAGAGCTTCAACTACGGCGCGGCCTGCGTCGTCGCCCTGGTGCTGTTCGCCATCTCGATGGCCGTCACCTCGATCCTGCTCCGCCGCCGGTCCGGCTTCATGGCGAGCGACGACTAGCGGCCCGTGAGGACCTGATCATGACTCTTGGCTCCACGCTCACGAGGGCACCGGCCGCGGCCGGCCCCTCCCGCCCCGGCGGACCCGCCGCCCGGGCCGCCCGCCGCCGCGCGGCCCTCAACTGGGTGGCCGTGCACGCGCTGGCCATCGCCGCCGCGCTGTTCTTCCTGCTGCCCTTCGTGTTCGTCTTCCTCACCTCGGTGATGTCGGACCGGCAGGCGCTCACCACCGACTACTGGCCGACCAGCTGGAACTGGGGCAACTACGGCAAGGTCTGGGACACCCCCGGCTTCCTCACCTGGTGGCGCAACACCCTGCTGTACGCCGTGGCCGGCACCGTGCTGACCGTGGTCTCCAGCCTGCCGGTGGCCTACGCGCTCGCCAAGTTCCGCTTCCGCGGCCGCAACCTGGCGCTGATGGCGGTCATCGCGATGATGATGCTGCCGCCGCAGGTCACCGTCATCCCGATGTACCTGTTCTGGTCCAAGCAGATGGGCCTGAGCAGCTCGCTCTGGCCGCTGATCATCCCGATGGCCTTCGGCGACGCGTTCACCATCTTCCTGCTGCGCCAGTTCCTGATGACCATCCCCAGGGAGTACATCGAGGCCGCCCGGATCGACGGCTGCGGCGACCTGCGCACCCTGCTGCGGGTGGTCCTGCCGATGGCCAAGCCGGCCATCGCCGCGGTCGCGCTGTTCCAGTTCTTCTACTGCTGGAACGACTACTTCGGCCCGCAGATCTACGCCAGCAACAACCACGACTCCTGGACGCTCAGTTACGGGCTGGAGTCCTTCAAGGCCGCCCACCACACCAACTGGAACCTCACCATGGCCGCCACCATGATGGTGATGGCCCCGGTGATCGTCCTCTTCTTCTTCGCTCAGAAGGCCTTCATCGAAGGCGTGACACTGACAGGGGTCAAGGGCTGATGTCCGCACTGAAGTTGGCAATCGTCGGCGGGGGTTCGACGTACACTCCGGAGCTGATCGACGGCTTCGCCCGGCTGCGCGACACCCTGCCGGTCGGCGAGCTGGCGCTGATCGACCCGGCCGCCGAGCGGCTGGAGCTGATCGGCGGCCTGGCCCGGCGGATCTTCGCCCGGCAGGGCCACCCCGCGGTCGTCACCGTGACCACGGACCTGGCGGCGGGCGTCGCGGACGCCGACGCCGTCCTGCTCCAGCTGCGCGTCGGCGGGCAGGCGGCCCGCAACCAGGACGAGACCTGGCCGCTGGAGTGCGGCTGCGTCGGGCAGGAGACCACCGGCGCCGGCGGGCTCGCCAAGGCGCTGCGCACCGTCCCGGTGGTGCTGGACATCGCCGAGCAGGTGCGCCGGACCAACCCGGACGCCTGGATCGTGGACTTCACCAACCCGGTCGGCATCGTCACCCGGGCGCTGCAGACCGCCGGCCACAAGGCCGTCGGGCTGTGCAACGTCGCGATCGGCTTCCAGCGCAAGTTCGCCGGGCACCTGGGCGTGGACCCGGAGCTGGTCCGGCTGGACCACGTCGGGCTCAACCACCTGACCTGGGAGCGCGGGGTGACCCTGCTGGACGCCCCGGGCGCCACGACCGGGCGCGAGGTGCTCCCCGAGCTGCTCTCCTCGCACGGCAAGGAGATCGCCGAGGACCTGCACCTGCCGCAGGCCGTCATCGAGCGGCTCGGCGTCGTGCCGTCCTACTACCTGCGGTACTTCTACCAGCACGACGCCGTGGTGGCGGAGCTGAGGGAGCAGGGCTCGCGGGCCGCGCAGGTCGCCGAGATCGAGCGGCAGCTGCTGGAGCTGTACGCCGACCCGGCCCTGGACACCAAGCCCGAGCTGCTCGGCAAGCGCGGCGGCGCCTTCTACTCGGAGGCGGCCGTCCAGCTGATCGCCGCGCTGCTCGGCACCGGCGGCGGCACGTCCGTGCAGGTGGTGAACACCCGCAACGACGGCGTGCTGCCGTTCCTGCCGGACGACGCCGTCATCGAGGTGCCGGCCGAGGTGGACGCGCGGGGGGTGCGCCCGCTGCCGCAGCGGCCCGTCGAGCCGCTGTACGCCGGACTGGTCGCCGCCGTCACCTCGTACGAGCACCTCGCCCTCGACGCCGCCCTGCGCGGCGGCCGCGACCGGGTCTTCGACGCCCTGCTCGCCCACCCGCTGGTCGGCCAGATCGAGCTGGCCGACCAGCTCACGGACCGCCTGCTCGCCCACAACCGCGAGCACCTCGCCTGGGCCTGACCCGGCCCGCTCCGCGCCGTCCGGCGACCGCCCCCGGTCGCCGGACGGGCACCGCGAGGAGACCGTCCACCCCCGGCCGGGGACCTTTCGGCCGGGCCACCCGGCCGGGACCACCGCCGGGCACCCGGCCGACGACCAACGGCCCGGGCCACGTACGAGCCGCGGGGACCTGATGACCCACCAGCCCGAACCACTCCTGCCCGGCGTCCTCGCCATCGACGCGGGGAACTCCAAGACCGACGTCGCCCTGATCGGCACCGACGGCAGCATCCTCGGCACCGCCCGCGGCGGCGGCTTCGAACCGCAGAAGATCGGCGGCGCGGCGGCCGTCGCCGGCCTCGCCCCGCTGGTCGAGCAGGCCGCCGCCGAGGCCGGCCACCCGTCCTGGAGCGGCGTGCTCACCGGCCACGTCAGCGCCTGCCTGGCCAACGCCGACCTGCCGGTCGAGGAGGAGGCGCTGCGGGTGGCGCTGGAGTCCCACCCCTGGGGCGCCGGCAACACCGTCGTCAACGACACCTTCGGCCTGCTGCGGGCCGGCACCGACGGCCCGCGCGGGGTCGCGGTGGTCTGCGGCGCCGGGATCAACTGCGTCGGCCTGCTGCCGGACGGCCGCACCGCCCGCTTCCCCGCCCTCGGCGAGCTCACCGGCGACTGGGGCGGCGGCTCCGGACTCGCCGTCGCCAGCATGTGGCACGCCGTCCGCGCGGAGGACGGGCGCGGCGGGCCGACCGGGCTCGCCCGCGCCATCGCCGAGCACTTCGGCCTGCCCGGCGCCGGCGCCGTCGCCGAGGCCGTCCACCTCGGGCACCTGCCGAACGCGCGGCTGCACGAGATCGTCCGGGTGCTGTTCGCCGTCGCGGACGAGGGCGACGAGGTGGCGCGGGGGCTGATCGACCGCCAGGCCGACGAGATCGTCCGGCTCGCGGTGGTGGCGCTCCGCCGCCTGGACCTGCTGGACGCCCCCACCCCGGTGGTGCTGGGCGGCGGCGTGCTCGCCTCCCGGCATCCGCTGCTGCTGGACAACGTGACCGCCCGGCTCGCCGAGGCCGCGCCGCTGGCCGAGCCGCGCGTCGTCGTCGCCCCGCCGGTGCTGGGCGCGGCGCTGCTCGGCCTC
>NZ_LFVW01000171.1:0-593 GCF_001182915.1 Kitasatospora sp. MY 5-36 | reverse complement strand
CGACGCTCCGCGCCACGGCGTTCCCGGCCGCCGCGTCCCCGGCGCCGCCCTTGGCCCGGCCCCAGCGTCCGCGCCCGGCCGCCTTCGCGGCCTTGGGCTCCGGCAGCGGCGCCCAGGAGACCATCAGCCCACCGCCGATCAGGCCCGGCAGCAGGGCCAGTCCGAAGCCCCCCAGGTTGGAGACCGGGAGGGAGACCAGCGTCAGCAGCGTGGTGGCGATGCCGGCGAAGACCCGTACGGCCGGCTGGAACCAGGCGGTCAGCCCGAGCACGATCAGCAGCACGCCGATGATCAGTGACCCGGCACCCGCCGTGGTGGCCATGGCCACCGTCATGCCGCCCAACGAGAGCTTGGCGTACGGGAAGTACATGATCGGGACGCCGGCGATCATGGCCAGCAGACCGCCGTAGTACGGCCGCGTCCGACGGAACGTACGGAACACCCGGCGCAGCCACTGGGCGGGGTTCTCGTGCTCGGCGGGCCGGTAGGAGGCAAGGGCGCTGGACACGGTGCAGCTCCTCGATGGTGTGAACGAGGGATGGAGGAGACACGGGATCCGGGGACGGCGCACGCACCGTCCCCGGTCCCGCGGG
>NZ_LFVW01000170.1:0-19463 GCF_001182915.1 Kitasatospora sp. MY 5-36 | reverse complement strand
GGGCGGGCCGGGCCCGGCCCGCCGCCGTCAACGGTCTAGTAGCACTCGCCGGAACCGTCGGTGTGCAGCGCGAGCTTCAGGCCCGGGAGCTTGAAGGTGCCGGCCGAGGTGGCCCAGGCGGTCTGCTGCACGTTGTACAGGTCGGCCTTCTCGGCGGCCTGGGCGAAGCCGGTCTGCCCGGACGGCAGGCCGCCGAGCTTGGACTTCCAGCCCTGGGTGGCCTCGCCCTTGAGGGTCGACGCCTCCTGGCCGATGTTGATGTTGGAGAACTCGGCGTCGGCGTTCAGCTGGTCGAGGTCGATCAGCAGGTTCTTGGCGTAGACCTGCTTCTTGACGTCCTCGCTGTTGCCGGCCTCCAGACGCAGGATGATCTTGGGCAGCTTCCACGGCAGGCCGGGGATGACGTTGGGGTCGGTCACCACCGACTGGCAGAGGCCCTTGATGGTGGCCTCGTCGAAGGCCGAGACGGCGACCGGGTGCGGCGTGCCGTTCGACTCCGCGTCGATCGAGCCGAACTGGGCGAAGTTCCTGCCGTGCAGCTCCGGCGTGGTGACCTTGAAGCTCTGGCCGGAGACGCTGAACGAAGCCGCCAGCGCGTTGTTGGCGATCGAGACGCCCACCGCGGCGGTGGCCGCGATGCTCGGCACCATCACCAGGGCGAAGCGCTTCCAGCGGGTCTTGCCGTAGGTCTGGGACATGCGAGTCCTCCTTCTAGGACGTACATCTCCGGCTCCCCGGCGGCGCGTCCCGCACCGGTGGGGACCTGGGATGGGAGAGAGCTACGTCCTCGGTAGCGGAGAGCGCCTTGGGCGTCGTCGGACGCGGGAGCGGCCCGCGTGCAGCGGACCTCCCGTCCAAGTACCGGCCGTCCTTGCGGGGCGGCGGGCAGGACCGACGACATCGGCGATCACCCCCGAGCGACAACCAGCGACCGCGCAGGGCCGCGCGGCCGGTCGAAGGACAGGAACCGCCGTGGGACCGCGGATACCCCCCTGCCCTCCCTCCCGCCGGCCGGGGCCGACGGACCGCCCGGTGGGGATCCCGCGCTCCGCGTGGCCGACCGGGGTCGGGGTGTGGAGCCCGGGACCGGGCGTGGCCGATCGTGCTTGAATCCCGGGCGAAGCACAAGAGGTTCCTTACTGACGGGTAATGCAACATCAGGTGGCATTGATCATGGAATCGACCCGGTCCGCACCCTGCGTGACGTCTTGAAGGAAACGTGACGGCGAAATCTGCCGGAAACGCAAGCGAAACACCCGTGGGCGGTCACACAAGGTGACCACCCACGGGTGAAATCAAGATTTGGTAAACCTCTGTTCAGTTGACCGGATTGTCGCCAAATCACCAGCGACACCGCAGGTCATCCGCCGTGCCAGGCAGCGGACCTGATCCGGGCTCAGAACCGGCTCGGGACGGACCGGGAACCGGCCCGGAGCGGGCTCAGAACAGCACGCGCGCCAGCGCCGTACGGGCCGCGACGACCCGCGGGTCCTCCGGGCCGATCACCTCGAACAGCTCCAGCAGGCGCAGCCGGGCGGTGTCCCGGTCCTCGCCGGCCGTCCGCCCGACGGTGGCCACCAGGCGCCCGAAGGCGTCCTCGACGTGACCGCCGACCAGGTCCAGGTCGGCCGCCTTGAGCTGGATCCCGACGTCCTTCGGGTCGGCGGCGGCCGCCGACCGGACGGCCTGGAGGTCCAGACCCTCGATCCGCTTCAGCAGCTCGGCCTGGGCCAGGCCCAGCTTGGCCTCGGTGTTGCCCGGCTGCTCGGCCAGCACGTTCCGGTAGGCCTGGATGGCACCGCCCAGGTCGCCGGCGTCCAGCGCGTCGTGCGCGGCGGACAGCGCCGGGTCCTCGGGGCGCTGCGGGGCGGCGGCCGGGGCCTCGCCCGGGGCGGCCGCGCCACCGGCCAGGCCGGCCACGCCGAAGCGCTGCTCGGCGACCAGGATCAGCTGGTCCAGGATCTGACGGATGTTGGCCGCGCTCTCCGCGCCCTGGAACAGCGGCACCAGCTGGCCGGCCACCACGGCCATCACGGCCGGGATGCCCTGGATGCCGAACTGCTGGGAGAGCAGCGGGTTGGCGTCGACGTCGATCTTGGCGAGCACGAAGCGGCCGGCGTACTCCTCGGCCAGGCCCTCCAGGACCGGGCTCAGCTGCTTGCAGGGCCCGCACCACTCGGCCCAGAAGTCGATGACGACCGGCACCTCGGTGGAGCGCTGGACGACCTCGGTCTCGAAGGTGTCCTCGGTGACGTCGATGACGAGCTGGTGGGCGGTCTGGGCGGGGGCGGCTCCGTCCGCATCGGCGGCGGACGCCTGACGAGCCCGCTCGGCCCGGGCCTGCTCGGCCTTCTGGGCGGCTTCGCCGGCCGCCTTCACTGCGGCGAGGTCGACCGCACCGCGCAGGGCGGAGCTGTTGAGACGCGAATTCCGTGGCTGCATGGCACCATCCTCCCCCGTCCGCGCTGCTCGCGGGCACCAACCTCCGGAAAGTCGCCCCGCGCGGACCGCGCGGTGCGGGTTCCCGGGCGCCGTGCCCCTCCCCCGGTAGCCTGGACCGTTCGGCGCGGATCCCCACCCGCGCCCGCGCCGCTCCCGTCCCACGGGACGCGGCGCCTGGTTGTCACTGCTTTCGCTACGAGTCGTAGCGTAACTGGAGCCGGTGGCCCGGCCGCAAGCCCCTCCGGTGGTTCGGGGACGTGACCTGCCCCACTTTCCCGGGGTGCCCCGCTGCCCGAACGGACGAACAGTCGCTACCGTTACCAGCCCCACCCAAGTTACTTACCAGTAGAGCGCAAGGAGGCCCGGTGCCGGCCGCCCAGCCCCCAGCGAGCCCGCAGGGCACGCACCAGGACTGCCCGGCGCCCGCGGGCACCGCCCGGGCCAAGGGCCGCCCGCGCAGCGCCGCCGCCGACCGCGCCATCCTCGACGCCACCCGCGAGACCCTGGCCGAACTCGGCTGGGGCGGACTGACCATGGGCCACGTGGCGAGCCGGGCCGGGGTCGCCAAGACCACCCTCTACCGCCGCTGGCCGTCCAAGAACGAGCTCGTGGTGGACGCCGTCGCCACCCTCTTCGACGAGCTGGTGATGCCCGACCTCGGCAGCCTGCGGGCCGACATCGAGGCCGTGGTGGCCCAGTTCGCCGACCTGCTGGCCCGCCCGGAGACCCAGGCCGCGCTGCTCGCGCTGTTCGCCGAGGGCACCCGCGACCGGCAGCTGCGGCGGCGGATCCGCGAGGCCATCGTGGACCCGCAGAAGCGGCTGGTCCGCCAGGGCCGGGCGGCCGCCCAGGCCCGCGGCGAGCTGGAGGCGGACACCGACGACACCTCGGCCCGCGAGGAGGTCGACATCATCTTCGACACCATCGCGGGCACCGTCGAACACCGCGTCCTGGTCAGCGGCGAGCCGATCACCCCGGAGTGGACCCGCCGCTTCACCGACCTGCTGCTCGGACCGATGCTCGCGGGCTGAGCGCACCCCGGCCGGAGACACGGCAAAGCCGCCGTACGGGATCCCGTACGGCGGCTCCGCGTCGGCCGTCGGCCTCAGAACATCGCGTTCTCCTGGTACGTGCCCCACTCCTCGCGCAGCGCGTTGCAGATCTCGCCCAGCGTCGCCTCGGCGCGCACCGCGTCCAGCATCGGCGGGATCATCGACTCGCCCGAGCGCGCCGCCGCCAGCATGGCGTCCAGCCCGGCCCGGACGGCCGCGTCGTCCCGGGCCGCCTTGCGCTCCCGCAGCACCCGGACCTGCTCGCGTTCGACCTCGTGGCTGACCCGCAGGATCTCCAGCTCAGGGGTGACGCTGCGCGGGTGGCAGTTGACGCCGACCACGCGCTTGTCGCCCTTCTCCACCGACTGCTGGTACTGGAAGGCCGCCTCGGCGATCTCCCCGGTGAACCAGCCCTCCTCGATGCCGCGCAGGATGCCGGAGGTGATCGGGCCGATCTCGTGGTCCTCCCGGCCCTTGTCCAGGATCCGCTGGAAGATCGCCTCGGCCTGCTGCTCGATCCGGTCGGTCAGCGCCTCGACGTACCAGGAACCGCCCAGCGGGTCGGCGACGTTGGCGACGCCGGTCTCCTCCATCAGCACCTGCTGGGTGCGCAGGGCGATCTCGGCGGCCTGCTCGGAGGGCAGCGCCAGGGTCTCGTCCAGGGCGTTGGTGTGCAGCGAGTTGGTGCCGCCGAGCACCGCGGCCAGCGCCTCGACGGCGGTGCGGACCACGTTGTTGTACGGCTGCTGCGCGGTCAGCGAGACGCCGGCGGTCTGGGTGTGGAAGCGCAGCCACTGCGCCTTGTCGGTCTTGGCGCCGAAGCGCTCGCGCATCCAGCGGGCCCAGATCCGGCGCGCGGCGCGGAACTTGGCGATCTCCTCGAAGAAGTCCAGGTGCGCGTCGAAGAAGAAGGACAGGCCGGGCGCGAAGACGTCCACGTCCAGGCCGCGGGACAGGCCCAGCTCGACGTAGCCGAAGCCGTCCGCGAGGGTGTACGCCAGCTCCTGCGCGGCCGTGGCCCCGGCCTCGCGGATGTGGTAGCCGGAGACCGACAGCGGCTTGTACGCGGGGATGCCCTCGGCGCAGTAGGCCATCAGGTCGCCGATCAGGCGCAGGTGCGGCTCGGGGGCGAAGAGCCACTCCTTCTGCGCGATGTACTCCTTGAAGATGTCCGTCTGGAGGGTGCCGTTGAGCACCGCCGGGTCCACGCCCTGGCGCTCGGCGGCCACCAGGTACATGCAGAAGACCGGCACGGCCGGGCCGCTGATCGTCATCGAGGTGGTGACCCCGCCGAGCGGGATGCCGTCGAACAGCACCTCCATGTCGGCGGCCGAGTCGATGGCCACGCCGCAGTGGCCGACCTCGCCGAGCGACTTCGGGTCGTCCGAGTCGTAGCCCATCAGGGTCGGCATGTCGAAGGCGACCGAGAGGCCGCCGCCGCCCGCGTCCAGGATCATCCGGTAGCGCTCGTTGGTCTGCTGGGCGTTGCCGAAGCCGGCGAACTGGCGGATGGTCCAGGTGCGGCCCCGGTAGCCGGTCGGGTGCAGACCGCGGGTGTACGGGTACTCGCCCGGCCAGCCGATCCGCTCGAAGCCCTCGTAGGCCTGCCCGGCGGGCGGGCCGTAGACCGGCTCGACCTCGTCGCCGGAGAGGGTGGTGAAGTCCGCGTCGCGCTTGCGGGCCTTGTCGTACCGCTGCTGCCAGCGCTGCCGGCCCCGCTCGATCTCCTCGGCGTCCATGATCCCGAACTCCGCTCCGTACGGCCGCCGCGGCGACGGGGCGGCACAGCTAGTAGGACGTCCTAACAATTTACTCGGACGTCCTAGTACTTGTCGATGGACAACCCGCCCGCACGGCCCGCGATCCCCCGAAAGGGACCGGGATCCGGCCCGGGGGGCTCCGGGAGCCGCCCGAACGGGGCCCGGGAACGCCGGAGCGCCCCTCCCCCGGTCGGGGAAGGGGCGCTCTCGCGGAATTCGGGGCCGCGGCTCAGACGCCGGCCGGCTGGCGGGCGCCGCCGCCCGCCGGGAGCTGCTCGGCGGCCTCGCGGGCCACCTTGCGCTCGAAGACGAAGGAGAGGAACGGGATGCAGCCCGCCGCCAGGGTGAGCACCAGCCGGCCCATCGGCCACTTCAGCTTCTGCCCGAGCATGAAGGTCACCACGAAGTACCCGATGTAGAGGTAGCCGTGCAGCATCGCGACGTACGTGGTCACGTCCTTGGCCGCGTCGAAGCCGTACTTCGCGACCATGAAGCCGCAGAACACCAGCAGCGCCGTACCGGTCGCAATGGCCAGGGCCCGGTACCAGCCCAGCAGGGGGGTCGCCTTCATGATCTTCCTCGCCTCGCTCGGCACGGTCCGCCGGTACGCCCGGATCCGCGCACCGCTCACACGAGGGTAGCCGCCTTCACGCCCGGCCCTTCGCAGCCCCCTCGGACGGCTCGGCGAAGTCGCCGGCCGCGATCCGCAGCGGCCTGAGCAGTTCGAACACCTGGTGGCACTGCTCGGCGTCGTACTCCTCCAGCCCGAACTCCATCGCCATCAGCTCCCGGGTCGCCTCCTCGACCACCTCGCGGCCGCGCCCGGTGATCGCGGCCAGCACGCCGCGGCCGTCCAGCGGGTTGGGGCGGCGGGCGACCAGGCCGGCCCGCTCCAGGCGGTCGACGGTGTTGGTGACGCTGGTCGGGTGGACCATGAGCCGCTCGCCGATCTTGGAGAGCGAGAGCTCGCCGGTCCGACTGAAGGTCAGCAGCACCAGGGCCTCGTAGCGGGCGAAGGTCAGCCCGTACGGCTTGAGCACCGCGTCCACCCGGGAGAGCAGGATCTGGTGGGCGCGCATGACCGAGGTGATCGCCGCCATCGAGGGGACCCCGCCCCAACGGCGGGTCCACAGCTCGTCGGCGCGGGCGATCGGGTCGAAGTCGAGAGCGAGGGGCTTGGCCACCTCCTTACCGTACCGGCGGACGGGACGTGTGCTACCAGGCGTCCTGATGGTGGACAAGCGCAACACGTGGCGGGAACCCGCCAATCGGACGGCCAGGTCCATACCAGGACATTGCGCCGGTGTGAACGCGCGGCAACGGGCCGCCGGCGCACCGGGGTTGGCCCCGGAGCGGCCCGGCGCCGCGCCACCAGGCGTCGGTTCGGACGGTAACCCGCTGCAAACCAGGACGATTTGCCCCTTTTGTCCATCCGTTCACATTCCTCCGCCGTGGCGGGACTTGGCCAATTCATGAGCAAGACCTGTCATTTGATTTGCTCGATTGTCATGCTTTCGATCAACCCCGTTCGGCAGCCACCACCCCCACCCACCGGTGGCGAAGCCGCTCAGTCCGCACGGGGCCCGCACGTCAGCGCCCGTTCCGCCCCTCAGGTGCCGTCCCCGGCCCCCGGAACGCCGCGCGACCGCGCCCGCTCGCGGTTTTCCGGAAGGACTCGTTCGTGAAGCGAAAGCTCGCCGCAGTCGCCGTACTCTCCGCCACCGCCCTGCTCACCGGTGTCGTCCAGGTGAGCACCGCAGCCGTCGCGGACCCCGCCCCGCAGTCCCAGGGCGCGAAGCAGCGCGCCGACCTGATCGCCCTGGCCAACGGCCAGGCCGGCAAGGTCGCGCACGCCCTGGCCCTGGGCGGCCAGGAGCAACTGGTGGCCAAGGACGCCGTGGTGGACGCCGACGGCACCCGCCACCTGCGCTACGAGCGCACCTTCGCCGGCCTCCCCGTCCTGGGCGGCGACCTGGTGGTGCACCAGAAGGCCGACGGCTCGACCACCTCGGTGGACAAGGCCACCGGCGCCACCATCGCCCTGCCGAGCCTCACCCCGCAGATCCCCGCCGACAAGGCCGCCGACCAGGCGACCGGCGCCGTGCAGTCCACCGTGGGCATCGCCGCCGACAAGGACGAGTCCCCGCTGACCGCCGTGCACCAGACCGGCAAGGCCGAGCTGGTCGTGTGGGCCACCGACGGCAGCCCGCGCCTGGCGTACCGCACCACGGTCGAGGGCGAGCGCGCCGACGGCACCCCGAGCCGCCAGCTGCTGGTCACCGACGCGGCGAGCGGCGAGGTGCTCTCCAGCCACGAGCAGGTGCGGACCGCCGCCGGCACCGGCAAGGGCGTCTTCGTCGGCTCCGTCCCGCTGACCACCACCCAGAGCGGTTCGAGCTACCAGCTCAAGGACGCGACCCGCGGCGGCCAGGCCACGTACACCCTGAAGGGCAAGACCTCCGGCTCGGGCACCCTGGTCGCCAACACGACCAACAGCTTCGGCAACGGCCTGTCCTCCAACAGCGAGTCCGCCGCCGTGGACGCCCAGTACGGTGCGGCGGTCACCTGGGACTTCTACAAGAACACCTTCGGCCGCAACGGCATCAAGAACAACGGCGTCGGCGCCACCAGCCGGGTCCACTACGGTTCCAACTACGTGAACGCGTTCTGGGACGACTCCTGCTTCTGCATGACGTACGGCGACGGCAGCGGCAACACCCACCCGCTCACCGAACTCGACGTGGCCGGCCACGAGATGAGCCACGGCGTCACCTCCGCCACCGCCAACCTCAACTACTCGGGCGAGTCCGGCGGCCTGAACGAGGCCACCTCGGACATCTTCGGCACGATGGTCGAGTTCTACGCCAACCTGCCCTCCGACAAGCCGGACTACCTGATCGGCGAGTTGATCAACATCAACGGGGACGGCACCCCGCTGCGCTACATGGACAAGCCGTCCAAGGACGGCGCCTCGGCCGACTACTGGTCCTCCACGGTCGGCAACAAGGACGTCCACTACTCCTCGGGCGTCGCCAACCACTTCTTCTACCTGCTCGCCGAGGGCAGCGGCGCGAAGACCATCAACGGCGTCAGCTACAACAGCCCGACCTCCAACGGCTCCACGCTCGCGGGCATCGGCCGGGACAAGGCCGCACAGATCTGGTACCGCGCGCTGACCACCTACTTCACCTCCACCACCAACTACGCGGGCGCCCGCACCGGCACCCTGAAGGCCGCCGCCGACCTGTACGGCGCCTCCAGCGCCGAGTACAGCGCCGTCGCCGCGACCTGGGCCGCCGTCAACGTCAACTGACGTACCGCACAGGCGCGTCGGACGCCCGGGGCCTCCGGCAGGAGGGCCCGGGCGTCCGCCGTTCCGGGCGGCAGCCCGGGCCGTCCCGGACCGTCGAGACCGTCCGGGGCCGCCCGAGCCGCCCGGGGCTGTCAAGGCCGTCCGGCTGGCGGAGTCCCGCCAGGGGGACGAACCGCCGAAACCGGGCAACGGGCGGCAACCGAACCATCCGTACCGGCACTGGCGGTTCTTGGCCAATCCCGGTAGGCGCCCTGTCCATCCCTGCCAACGATTGTCATGCTTCTGACCAAGTCCCGTCCGACCATCCGCCGCCCCACCCGTTTCCGGCGGATCGTCAGGTACCGCACGGGACCGGCACGTCCGCGCCCTACCGCCCCCAAGGTGCCAACCCCGGCGCCCCGGTACGCGGCGCACCCGCACGCACCCGCGGGTCTCGTGGAAGGAACCCCCGCACGTGAAGCGAAAGCTGACTGTCGGAGCCGTACTCTCCGCCACCGCACTGCTGGCCGGCGTCATCCAGATCGCCGCCGTCCCCGCCCAGGCCGCCGCCCCCTCCCCGGCCCAGCAGCAGTCCGCGCTGCTCGCGCTGGCCTCCGGGCAGAGCGCCCCGGTCGCCCAGGCGCTCGCCCTCGGCGGCCAGGAGAAGCTGGTGCCCAAGGACGTGGTGGTGGACAAGGACGGCACCCGCCACCTGCGGTACGACCGGACCTACGCGGGCCTGCCGGTGCTCGGCGGCGACCTGGTCGTCCACCAGAAGGCCGACGGCTCGGTGAAGTCCGTCGACCGGGCCTTCGCCGGACAGCTGTCCGTGCCCAGCCTGACCCCGGGCCTCGCCGCGCCCCAGGCCGCCGAGAAGGCCACCGCCGCCGTGCGGGCCACGGTCGGCGCCGCCGACCAGGAGGAGGCCGCGCTCAGCCGGGTCGACGGCGCCGGCGCGCCCGAGCTGGTCGTCTGGGCCGCCGACGGCACCCCGCGACTGGCCCACCGCACCACGGTCGAGGGCCAGCGCGCGGACGGCACCCCGAGCCGCCAGGTGGTCGTCACCGACGCCGCCACCGGCCAGGTGCTCTCCACCGACGAGCAGGTGAAGACCGCCACCGGCACCGGCAAGGGCGTCAACGTCGGCAGCGTCTCGCTCACCACCACCCAGAGCGGCAGCTCCTACCAGCTGAAGGACGCCTCCCGGGGCAACCAGTCCACCACCGACCTCAAGGGCGGCACCTCGGGCAGCGGCACGCTCGTCGCCAACACCACCAACAGCTTCGGCAACGGCCTGGCCTCCAACCGCGAATCCGCCGCCGTGGACGCCCAGTTCGGCGCGGCGGCCACCTGGGACTACTACAAGAACACCTTCGGCCGCAACGGCATCAAGAACAACGGCGTCGGCGCTGCGAGCCGGGTCCACTACAGCACCAACTACGTCAACGCGTTCTGGGACGACTCCTGCTTCTGCATGACGTACGGCGACGGCTCCGGCAACACCCACCCGCTGACCGCGATCGACGTGTCCGGCCACGAGATGAGCCACGGCGTCACCTCCGCCACCGCGAACCTCAACTACTCCGGTGAGTCCGGCGGCCTCAACGAGGCCACCTCGGACATCTTCGGCACCATGGTCGAGTGGTCCGCCAACCTCGCGGTCGACCCGGGCGACTACCTGATCGGCGAGAAGCTCAACATCAACGGCAACGGCACGCCGCTGCGCTACATGGACAAGCCCTCCAAGGACGGCGCCTCGGCCGACTACTGGTCCTCCACGGTCGGCAACAAGGACGTCCACTACTCCTCGGGCGTCGCCAACCACTTCTTCTACCTGCTCGCCGAGGGCAGCGGGGCGAAGGTCATCAACGGGGTCAGCTACAACAGCCCGACCTCCAACGGCTCGACGGTGACCGGCATCGGCCGGGACAAGGCGGCGGCGATCTGGTACCGCGCGCTGACCGTCTACATGACCTCCACCACCAACTACAAGGCCGCCCGCACCGCGACCCTGAAGGCCGCCACCGACCTGTACGGCGCCTCCAGCACCGAGTACAACGCGGTCGCGGCGGCCTGGAGCGGCGTCAACGTCAGCTGACCCGCGCCACCCCCGGTAGGAACCGGTAGCAACCGGTAGGAAATCGAGCCACCCCCGGTAAGAAACGGCGACAGGCTGCCGCGGCCCTTTGGGAGAGGAGGCCGTGGCAGCCTGTCGACCGTCCACGAGGAGGCCGGAGCCCGAGCGGGGGCCCGGGCGGCCGGCTCAGGCGGTGGCGGGCTTCAGCTCGCCCCGCTCCTCCTTGGCCAGCATCCGCTCGGCGAAGAAGCCGCCGGTGGGCAGCACCGCGAGCACGAACATCAGGACGCCGCGCTTGGCGTCCCACTTCTGCGCCTGCCAGGCCTGGATCCAGAAGACCACGTACAGGATGAACAGGACGCCGTGCACCATGCCCATCACCGGGACGGCGTCGAACGAGGTCGTCCGCTTCAGCACCGAGCAGATCAGCAGCAGGATGAAGGAGACCCCTTCGGGGCCGGAGACCAGGCGCAGGCGGTGGACGGCGCTGCTGTTCACGATGGATACCTCGATATGGGGGGTCGGCGGCGCGGGCTCGCTTGTGAAGCGACTCACAAGCATTCCGGCCCATTATCGCCGAGCCCACGGACGGGACCCCGGCCGGGGGTGGCCACCGTGCCCCATCTCACAGCGGCCGGCCCGGCGCCTCCCCGGAGCCCGTCCGGCGCCCGCCCGCCCTGTCACAGCTCTGTGCCGGAACGCCACCGAGCGCGACCGCCCGTCACCCGGAACCCCTATCCTGCTGCCCGCGCGCCCACCGATCCGGGCGCCGAGGCATCGCACACGGGGGGTACTCACCACATGTTCAAGCGCGACTGGGACCGCAGGACCTGCGCCAAGCGCGGCCACACCACCTACGCGCCGACGGAGCCGGAGCTGGCCTCCCGGCTGCACGCGTCCACCGCCCTCGGCGACGCCTGGCGCTGCCTGCGCTGCGGCGACTTCGCGCTGGGCGCCCCGCACGGCTCCGGCCCGGCCGACGAAGCGCCGCTGGTGCCGCGCGGCAAGGCGCTGCGGGACCTGTTCATCCTGCGCTTCCTGGCCGTCGAGCGGGTGCTGCGCGGACTGCTGATCATCGTGGTCGCCTGGGCCGTGTGGAAGTTCTCCAACAGCCAGGACGCGGTGCACCGGGTCTTCGACGAGAACCTCACGGTGTTCAGGCCGGTCACCGACCACTTCCACTGGGACCTCGAACACGCCCCGATCGTCGAGACCATCCGCAAGACCTTCGACTTCAAGAAGAGCACCCTGCTGATCGTCGCGGGCGCGCTGATCGCCTACGCGGTGATCGAGATCGTCGAGGCGGTCGGCCTCTGGCTGAACAAGCGCTGGGCCGAGTACCTGACGGTGGTCGCCACCGCGGCCTTCCTGCCGTTGGAGGGCTACGAGCTGAGCCACCACGTCAGCGCGCTGAAGATCTGCACCCTGGTGCTGAACATCGCGGCGGTGCTCTGGATCATGCTCTCCAAGCGCCTGTTCGGGCTGCGCGGCGGCGTGGTGGCCTTCGAGGCGGAGCGCCACTCGGCCTCGCTGCTGGAGGTCGAGCAGGCGGCCGGCACCGTTCCGAGCCCCGGACAGGGGGCGCACGCCCGGGCCTGACCGGGGCGCGTGCGCCGGGCGTGACCGGCGCGTTTGTCCCAGACCGGTACCAGTCGGCCCACGCACCCTCCCCGCGCCACGGCCGCAGCGGCTAGATTGCGGCCGTGGCACAGTTCAGACTCCAGGGATCGCGCGTGCTCGCCGTCGACTTGGGCGGCGACGCCGTCAAGGCGCGACACGGCTCGATGGTCGCCTACACCGGGCAGATGGCCTTCAAGAAGTTGACCGGCGGCGGGGACGGCCTGCGCGGCATGGTCACCCGCCGGCTGACCGGCGAGAAGATGACGGTCATGGAAGTGAAGGGGCAGGGCACCTGCTACTTCGCCGACAAGGCCACCGAGATCAGCCTGGTGCGGCTGAACGGCGAGACGCTGTACGTCGAGTCGGACAACCTGCTCTGCACCGAGTCCGCCCTGCACACCGGCACCAGCTTCACCGGGCTGAACGGCATGTCCTCGGGCAACGGCCTGTTCACCACCAAGGTGGAGGGCCACGGCTGGGCGGCCGTCACCTCCAACGGCCCGGCCGTCATCCTGCGGGTCGACAAGAGCATGCCGCTGCGGGTGGACCCGGGCGCGTACGTGGCGCACACCGGCACCCTGCAGCGCAGCCTGAAGTCGGGCGCGGGCTGGACCACGATCATCGGCGAGGGCGGCGGCGAGGCCGTCCAGATCGAGTTCACCGGCGAGGGCCTGGTGTACGTCCAGCCCTCCGAGAAGGCCACCATCGGGGGCGACGTCTGATGGGCTTCACGAAGATCAACGGGAAGATGGTCGAAGCCCAGGTGGTGCCCGGGCAGCGGCTGTTCAGCCAGCGCGGCGCGATGCTCGCGTACAGCGGCGACGTCCGCTTCACGCCGAACATCACCGGCGGGCAGGGCGGCGTGATGTCGATGATCGGCCGCCGGGTGGCCAACGAGGACACCCCGCTGATGACCGTCGAGGGCCAGGGCCGGGTGATGTTCGGCCACGGCGGCCACCACGTCCACGTGATCGACCTGTTCGGCGACACCCTGTACGTCGAGGCGGACCGGCTGCTCGCCTTCGAGGGCACGCTGCGGCAGTCCACCATGTTCATGGGCTCGCAGGGCGGGGTGATGGGCATGGTCCGCGGCCAGGTCACCGGGCAGGGCCTGTTCACCACCAAGCTGGAGGGCCAGGGCTCGGTCGCGGTGATGGCCCACGGCGGCGTCTTCGAGCTGCCGATCACCCCCGGCCAGTCGGTGCACGTCGACCCCCAGGCGTACGTGGCGCACCGCGGCGACGTGCGCAACAAGCTCTCCACGGCGCTGGGTTGGCGCGACATGATCGGCCGCGGCTCGGGCGAGGCGTTCCAGCTGGAACTGTCCGGGCAGGGCGCGGTGTACGTCCAGGCGAGCGAGGAGAAGCTCTGATGTCCTACCCGCCGCAGCCCCCGTACGGTTCGCCGCACAACCAGCCGACCCAGCCCGGCTTCGCGGCCCCGCCGCCCCCGCCGGGGTACGGCCCGCAGCCGGGCTACCCGCAGCCCGGCGGGTACCCGCCGCCCCCGCCGCAGGGCTACCCGCCGCCCCCGCCCGGCCACCAGCCCCAGCAGCAGTACCAGCAGCCGCCCCAGCAGCCGTACGGCCAGCAACAGCCGTACGCCCAGGAGCAGTTCGGCGGCCCACTGGCCCCGCTGCCGACCGGCCACGGCGGCACCGGGCCGGTGGTGTGGGACGCCCACAGCCTGCCGGCCGGCGACAACGTCAACCCGTACGCCTTCTCGGTCGACCTGAACGGCTCCTACTTCCTCCAGAAGGGCAAGATGGTCGCCTACTACGGCGACATCACCTTCAAGGGCGTCGGCGCCGGGGCGGTCGACCGGGTGCTCGGCCAGCACTTCAACTCGCCGATGCACGCGGCGGACTGGGTGGTCGCCGAGGGCCGCGGCAAACTGCTGCTGGCCGACCGGGCGTTCGACCTCAACTCGTACGACCTGGACGAGGGCAACCTGACCGTCCGCTCCGGCAACCTGCTGGCCTTCGACCCGACGCTGCGGCTCAAGCAGTCGATCATCCCGGGCTTCCTGACCCTGATCGGCACCGGCCGCTTCGTCGCCGCCTCCAACGGCCCGGTGCACTTCGTCGAGCCGCCGATCCGGGTGGACCCGCAGGCGCTGGTCGGCTGGGCGGACTGCCCGGCGCCGTGCCACCACTACGACCACGACTACATGCACGGGCTGATCGGCGGCCTGCGCCGGCTGACCGGCATCGGCGGGGCCTCCGGCGAGGAGCACCAGTTCGAGTTCATCGGCGCCGGCCAGGTGCTGCTGCAGTCGAGCGAGAAGCTGATGGCGGAGCGGTCGGTCGGAGCGGTCGACGCCGAGGCGGGCGTCCCGGTGGGCGGCGTGCCGTCCCAGCCGGGCACGGCCGGACACGGCGGCGGCAACCCCAACATCCCCGGGCTCGGTAACCTGGGCGACCTCGGACGACGTTTCGGTCTGTAAACTTGTACAAGATTGAACTAAATCGGCTATGCTAGAGGGCATGGATACGCACACGATCGAGACCGCGGACACCCCTCCGTCGCAGCCCGAGGAGGAGACTCCCTGGCTGACCGCCAGGGAGCAGCGGATGTGGCGCGCCCATCTGGAGGTCGCCAAGCTGCTGGACTACCAGCTCAGCCGCGAACTCCAGCCGCACAACCTCGCGATCAACGACTACGAGATCCTGGTCGTGCTCTCCGAGGCCCCGGACCGCCGGATGCGGATGACCGACCTCGCGACCGCCACCCTCCAGTCGAAGAGCCGCCTCTCCCACCAGATCACCCGGATGGAGAACGCCGGCCTGGTGCTGCGCCAGGAGTGCCCCGGCGACCGCCGCGGCCTCTACGCCCACCTCACCGAACACGGCTGGGAGACCATGCAGCGGGTCGCCCCCGACCACGTGCGCAGCGTCCGGGCCCACTTCATCGACCGCTTCACCCCGGAGCAGCTCGACGACATGTACCAGGCCCTCGCCCCCGTCGCCGAACACCTCCGCGGCCTGCGCGGCAAGCCGTAGCACCCCACGCACCACTCCGCCCCGCCGCGATCCGATCGCGGCGGGGCGGAAACGGTTCGCGGGCCCGCGCGCCCGGCCCGGGTCAGCCGCGGGTCAGTCCGGCGACCAGCTCGTCGGCGGCGCCGTACGGGTCCAGGGCGCCCTCGGCGACGCGTTCGGCGAGGACGGCCAGGTGCCGGTCCCCGCGCAGGTCGCCGATCCGGGCGCGCAGCTCGGCCAGCGCGATCGCCTCGATCTCCTCGGCGGCCCGGCGGCGGCGCCGCGCGGCGAGCTCGCCGTGCTCCTCCAGCCAGGCGCGGTGCTTCTCCAGCGCCTCGACCACCTCGTCCACGCCCTCGCCGCGGGCCGCGACGGTCTTGACGATCGGCGGACGCCAGTCCCCCGCCTCCCGCGCCTCGCCGAGGCCCAGCATGTGGTTGAGCTCCCGCGCGGTGGCGTCGGCGCCGTCCCGGTCGGCCTTGTTGACCACGAAGACGTCGCCGATCTCCAGGATCCCGGCCTTGGCGGCCTGGATGCCGTCGCCCATCCCGGGGGCCAGCAGCACCACGGTGGTGTCGGCCTGGGCGGCGACCTCGACCTCGGACTGGCCCACCCCGACGGTCTCCACCAGGATCACCTCGCAGCTGGCCGCGTCCAGCACCCGCAGCGCCTGCGGCGCCGCCCAGGAGAGCCCGCCGAGGTGGCCGCGGGTGGCCATCGAGCGGATGAACACCTCGGGGTCGGTCGCGTGGTCCTGCATCCGGACCCGGTCGCCCAGCAGCGCGCCGCCGGAGAACGGCGAGGACGGGTCGACGGCCAGCACCCCGACCCGCTTGCCGAGCCGCCGGTAGGCGGAGACCAGCGCCGAGGTGGAGGTCGACTTGCCGACCCCGGGCGAGCCGGTCAGGCCCACCGTGTACGCCCGCCCGGTGTACGGCGCGAGCGCGGCCATCGCCTCCCGCAGCTGCGGCGCGGCGTTCTCGACCAGCGTGATCAGCCGGGCGACCGCCCGCGGCCGGCCCTCCCGGGCCTGCTCGACCAGCGTGGCGACATCGATCATCAGGAGCTCCTTGCGCGGATGCCGAAGGGGCTGCGGACCGCCACCGGCGGTCCGCAGCCCTGGCGTGTCTGAGCCGGTCAGGCCTTCGGGACGCGCACGATCAGCGCGTCGCCCTGGCCGCCGCCACCGCACAGCGCGGCCGCGCCCACCCCGCCGCCGCGGCGCTGCAGCTCCAGCGCCAGGGTCAGCACCACGCGGGCGCCGGACATCCCGATCGGGTGGCCGAGCGCGATGGCGCCGCCGTTGACGTTGACGATGTCGGAGGTGACGCCCAGGTCCTTCATCGACTGGTGGGCGACGGCCGCGAAGGCCTCGTTGATCTCGATCAGGTCGAGGTCGGCGACCTCCAGGCCCTCCTTGGCCAGCGCGTGCCTGATCGCGTTGGACGGCTGCGACTGGAGCGAGTTGTCCGGGCCGGCCACGTTGCCGTGCGCGCCGATCTCGGCGATCCAGCTCAGGCCCAGCTCCTCGGCCTTGGCCTTGCTCATCACGACCACGGCGGCGGCGCCGTCGGAGATCTGCGAGGAGGTGCCGGCGGTGATCGTGCCGTCCTTGGTGAAGGCCGGGCGCAGCTTGGCCAGGCCCTCGACGGTGGTGTCCGCGCGGATGCCCTCGTCCTGGCTGAACAGCACCGGCTCGCCCTTGCGCTGCGGGATGGCGACCGGGACGATCTCGGCGTCGAAGACCCCGTCGGCCTGCGCCTTGGCGGCCCGCTGGTGGGAGGCGGCGGCGATCTCGTCCTGCGCCTCGCGCGGGATGCCCAGGCGGGTGTTGTGCTTCTCGGTGGACTCGCCCATCGGGATGTTCTCGTAGGCGTCGGTGAGGCCGTCGTGGGCCATCGCGTCGAGCATCGCGATCGCGCCGTACTTGAAGCCCTCGCGGGACTTCGGCAGCAGGTGCGGGGCGTTGGTCATCGACTCCTGGCCGCCGGCCACCACGATGTCGAACTCGCCGGCCCGGATCAGCTGGTCGGCGAGCGCGATGGCGTCGAGGCCGGAGAGGCAGACCTTGTTGACGGTCAGCGCCGGGACGTTCATCGGGATGCCGGCCTTGACGGCGGCCTGGCGGGCCGGGATCTGGCCGGCGCCGGCCTGGAGCACCTGGCCCATGATCACGTACTGGACCTGCTCGCCGGTGATCCCGGCCCGCTCCAGGGCCGCCTTGATCGCGACGGCGCCGAGGTCGGCGCCGGAGAAGCCCTTGAGGGAACCCAGCAGGCGACCCATCGGGGTCCGCGCACCGGCAACGATCACAGAGGTGGTGTTGGTCATGGGACGGGCCCCTTCGCACGTCGTGGCCAGGTGAGGATGCGCTCAATGTACTGACCCGTTACCCGCCCGTCACCGGAGCGACGGTGTGATCGAGCGCACTGGCACCATCCAGTCAACACCGTGCCGACCCGCTCCGGGTGAACCGCCCGCGGGCCGTCCGCCGGGCAGCCCGCCGTGTGAGCAGGCTCGCACGCCCGGCACTGGCGCCCGTCGCGGGCCATGCGCTGCACTGGGTGCACCTTTAGCCCCACCACCTTCTCCCCACCTCCCGGAGGCCGTCGTGCTGACCCGCATCGACCACATCGGCATCGCCTGCCGAGACCTCGACAAGACGGTCGAGTTCTACCGCGCCACCTACGGTTTCGAGGTCTTCCACTCCGAGGTCAACGAGGAGCAGGGCGTCCGCGAGGCCATGCTCCGGATCAACGGCACCGACGACGGCGGCGCCTCGTACCTCCAGCTGCTGGAGCCCACCCGGCCCGACTCCACCGTGGCCAAGTGGCTGGAGAAGAACGGCGAGGGCGTGCACCACATCGCCTTCGGCACCGCCGACGTGGACGGCGACTCCGAGGCCATCCGGGACAAGGGCGTCCGGGTCCTCTACGACCAGCCGCGGATCGGCTCGATGGGTTCGCGGATCACCTTCCTGCACCCCAAGGACTGCGGCGGCGTGCTGACCGAGCTGGTCACCTCCGCGCAGCAGGGCCACGACGGGCACTGACCCCCTCCCGGCCCGCCCCCGGGCGCGCGGCGTCCCGGGGGCAGCCGACGGTCCGTCGGTCATGACCCGTCAGTAACCTGGCGGGAAGAGCCGGAAAACACCCCTGCGGCCATTCCCCCGCAGTGCGCTCCCACTACAATGCCCAGGTGCGCGAAGGCTCCGGGGGACGGAGGCGACGGGCACGGCCGAAGACAGGCCTGTCCGCCCTCCGGCGGTCGGCCCGTCGCAAGGGGAGTCCATTACGCGGGCACGGCTGAACAGTCGCAAGACGGATCTGTCACCATTCTCCACAAGGCAAGAGTTCGCCCAGGAGTCCACTCGGACGGGGGAACGCGGCACCCCCGCGCTCCCGCGCCCCGGATTCCGACGACCGCGGCGGGCGGCCCCGGCATGGCGGGGGACCGTCCACCGGCTGCGGATGCAAGGACCAGTCGGACCGGCGCCCGGGATACCGGAGCCCGGAACCGGCCGGGTCGAGGACGCGACCAGGAGATGGATGGGACCGCGGAGTGCGGGGCAACGACCGCTACGAGGCTGACGATCACCTCTCCCAGTTCGAGGCCGAGATGGGTCGGACTCGGAAGGAGCGCGACAAGGCAGTCGAGCATGCCGAAGACCTCGCCTACCAGGTGGAGGTCCTGCGGGCGAAACTGCACGAGTCCCGCCGGATGCTGGCCCAGCCGCGCGCCTTCGACGCCGTCTCCGGCCAGGCCGAGCAGATGCTCCGCACCGCCGAGATGCAGGCCCAGCAGCTGCGCGCCGACGCCGAGCGCCAGCTGCGCGACTCCCAGGCCGCCACCCAGCGGATCATGGCCGAGGCCGCCGAGCGCACCGCCCGGCTGGAAGCCGACCTCGCCGCCCGTCGCCGCCAGCTGGAGGACGAGCTCGCCGAGCTGCGCCGCTCCGCCGAGCAGCACGTCAACGGCTGGGCCGAGCAGACCCGGGCCGGCTCCGAGCAGGAGGCCCAGCGGCTGCTCCAGGACGCCCGCGCCGAGGCCGAGCGGATGGTCGCCGCCGCCCGTGCGGAGGCCGTCGCCCTCTCCGACCACGCCCGCGCCCAGACCGCCGCCGACGTGGACGCCGCCCGCGGCGAGGCCCAGGCCGCCGCCGAGGCCGCCCTGCAGCGGGCCCAGAACGACGCCGAGCGCCTGCTGCGCGCCGCCTCCGAGCAGGCCCAGCAAGCCGGCG
>NZ_LFVW01000169.1:0-20141 GCF_001182915.1 Kitasatospora sp. MY 5-36 | reverse complement strand
GCCCAGCGCCGCCGGGTAGCGGGCGCCGATCCGCCGGGTCAGCGCCAGCGCCGCCGCCGCGTCCGCCGCCGCGTCGTGCGCCCCGGCCAGCTCCACGCCGTAGTGGGCGCACAGGTCGGTCAGCGTCCGGCGGCCCTTGCGGTAGCGGTCCACGTGCTTGTCCAGCACCCGCGGATCCAGCACCACCAGCCCGGCCGCCGCCGGCCCCCCGGCCAGCGTCAGCCCGTGATGACGGCGCAGCTCCCGGTCCAGCAGCGTCAGGTCGTAGGGCGCGTTCATCACCACCACCGGATGCCCGGCCAGCGCCTCGGCCGCCAGCGCGTGGGCGACCTCCGCCACCACCGCGCGGGCCGGACGCCCGTGGGCGCGCACCCGCTCGTCGGTGATGCCGTGCACCGCGCGGGCGCCGTCCGGGATCGGAACCCCCGGATCGGCGAGCCAGGTGGTGGTCCGCGCCGGTGCGCCCGGCGCGAGCTGGACGACCAGGGCGGCGGAGACGATCCGGTCGTTCTCCACGTCCACGCCGGTCGTCTCGGTGTCGAAGGAGGCGAGCGGGCCGGTGTACCAGTGCTGCTGCATGACTGCCCCTCAGACGAGCGTTGCGCCCGGGTGATACCCGGTTCTGACGCCCCTTCAACCCGTTTGGCCCAAGCCCGACCGGGGATCCTGCCCATGACTGTCCCGATCGAATCGACCGACCCGTCCGGACACCGGGACGGGCCCGAGCCGGGGGAGGCCACGGGGCGATGGCACTGACCCAGCCGCAGCCCGAGGAGGCGGCGGCCGCACCGCGGGGGAACCTCGCGGTCACCGCCTGCATGGAGACGTTGCAGGTCGGCTACCTGCACGCGGTCGCCGCCGCGGCCGGCTGCTCGCTCTCCCAGCCGTTCCCGGACAACGGCATCGACTGGCACGTCAGCCACGGCTCCCGGGCGCACGAGGTGGACGACGAGGTCACCGTCAAGATCCAGCTCAAGGCCACCCAGCAGGTCGCGCCCGACCCGGCCGGACCGTTCTTCAGCTTCACCCTGGACAACGACCACCTGCGCAAGCTCGCCCGGCCCCGGGTCGCCGTGCCGCGGATCCTGGTCGTGATGCTGCTCCCGCGCCGGGTCGACCACTGGCTGCGGGCCCGCCCGGACGCCCTGGAACTGCGGCACTGCTGCTACTGGGTCAACCTGGCCGGCCACCCCGTCACCGGGCAGCGGCGCACCAACGTCCGGGTGCCCACCGACAAGGTCTTCGACGACCGCGCGCTCTGCGACATCATGGCCCGGATCGGCGCGGGCGGCAGCCCGTGACGGCCCGGCCGCGGCAGGGAGGAACCGGACCCATGACACCGCCGTACCCACCGGGCGAGCCGGCCCGGCCCCTGCCCGACCCGGCCGCCGTCGACCCCGCCGTGCTGGCCACCCTGCTCGCCCGGCACGGCTGGGTCCGCCGCGGCGGCCCGGCCGCCCGGTACGGACGCTGGACCCCGCCCGACGAGGAGCCCGGCACCAGCCTGCTCGTCCCGGCCGGGGACGGCTTCGACGACGCCGTCGAACTCCTCACCGACGCCGTCGCCGCGCTCTCCCGCGCCCGTACCCCCTCCGCCCGCTCGATCCTGCTCGCCCTCGCCGTCCCCGGCGACGAACTGCGCTGGCACCGCGAGCCGCCCGGTCCCGCCGGGACCGTCTCCTGGGACGAGGCCGAGCGGCTCAGAGGGGCGGCCCGAGGGATGCTCGCCGCCGGCGCCAAGGCCGCCCGCACCAGGGCCGGCTACTTCGGAGCCCGGCTGGACGGCCTCGCCGGGGACTACCTGGACCGCGTCCTGCTGGTCGAACAGGGCGCAGCCCTCACCGCGCACACCCCCGCCCCCGAGGGCCGCGCCGCCGTCACCACCCTGGTCCGGGCCCTGGAGGCGCTGCGCGACGCGGTCGACTACCGGCGGGTCAGCGGCGGGCCCGAGGCCTTCGGGAACGCCGTCCGGGCCGGGGTCAGCCGCGAGCTCGTCCGGTCCGTCGAGGACCTGGTGCGCGACGCCACCGCCGCCCGGCTCAGCGTCGCCTGGTCACCCGCCGCCGGGACACCGGGCGGCTTCGGCGACCGCCGGATCGACCTCGACTTCTCGCCCGGCGACCTGCCCGCCCTGGCGGAGGCCGCCGACCTGCTGGAACGGACCGAACCCGCCATCGCCGTCACCGTGCTCGGCGTGGTCACCCGCCTCAAGCGCGCCGACCCGGCCGGACCGGGCTCGGTACGGCTCCGGGTACTGACCGGCGCCGACGTCCGCGAGCTCAAGCTCCGCCTGCCCGACCCCGACTACCGGCTCGCCGCCGAGGCCCACCTCGCGGGCCTGCCCGTCCGGGTCTCCGGCCGGCTGGACCGGCACGACGGCTTCCGCCGGCTCGTCCGCCCGCACGGACTGGAGCTCCGCGGCTGGGAGGACGGGGACCGCGAGCGGCTGCTGAAGTCGCTCGGAGAGAAGACGGAGGAAGGGGGAGAAGGGGCGTAGGTGGACGGCAGGGGCGGCGCTCTCGGTACCATCGTCACGCGCAGCGCAGTGTTGCGTCCTCTGAAATCCAGCACGTCAGGAGAGACCGGTGACGGACGTCCGGGTAATCATCAGCCGCGAACCCGATCGGGAAGAGCGCGTGGTGACGACGGGCACCACGGCCGCCGAGCTCTTCGCCGACGACCGCTCGATCATCGCCGCCCGCGTCGGCGGCCAGCTCAAGGACCTCGCCTACGCCGTCCAGGACGGCGACGAGGTCGAGCCGGTCGAGATCGGCAGCAAGGACGGCCTCGACATCCTGCGCCACCCCACCGCGCACGTCATGGCCCAGGCCGTGCAGCAGCTCTACCCCGAGGCCAAGCTCGGCATCGGCCCGCCGGTCAAGGACGGCTTCTACTACGACTTCGACGTCGAGAAGCCCTTCCACCCCGATGACCTCAAGGCCATCGAGAAGCGCATGCAGGAGATCATCAAGCGCGGGCAGAAGTTCTCCCGCCGCGTGGTCACCGACGAGGCCGCCGCCGAGGAGCTGGCCGCCGAGCCGTACAAGCTGGAGCTGATCGGCCTCAAGGGCTCCGCCGCCACCGCCGGCGAGGGCGCCGACGTCGAGGTGGGCGCCGGCGAGCTCACCATCTACGACAACCTGGACGCCAAGACCGGCGACCAGTGCTGGGGCGACCTCTGCCGCGGCCCCCACCTGCCCAGCACCCGCCACATCCCGGCGTTCAAGCTGATGCGCAACGCGGCCGCCTACTGGCGCGGCAGCGAGAAGAACCCGATGCTCCAGCGCATCTACGGGACCGCCTGGCCGACCAAGGACGAGCTCAAGGCCCACCTCGACTTCCTCGTCGAGGCCGAGAAGCGCGACCACCGCAAGCTCGGCAACGAGCTCGACCTCTTCTCCATCCCCGAGGAGATCGGCTCCGGCCTCGCCGTCTTCCACCCCAAGGGCGGCATCATCCGCCGGGCCATGGAGGACTACTCGCGCAAGCGGCACGAGGAGGAGGGCTACGAGTTCGTCTACACCCCGCACGCCACCAAGGGGAAGCTCTTCGAGAAGAGCGGCCACCTCGACTGGTACGCGGACGGTATGTACCCGCCCATGCAGCTCGACGAGGGCGTGGACTACTACCTCAAGCCGATGAACTGCCCGATGCACAACCTGATCTTCGACGCGCGCGGCCGCTCGTACCGTGAACTGCCGCTGCGCCTCTTCGAGTTCGGGACGGTGTACCGCTACGAGAAGTCCGGCGTCGTGCACGGCCTGACCCGTGCCCGCGGCTTCACGCAGGACGACGCGCACATCTACTGCACCCGCGAGCAGATGGCGGAGGAGCTCGACTCCACGCTGACCTTCGTGCTCAACCTGCTCCGCGACTACGGTCTGACCGACTTCTACCTGGAGCTGTCGACCAAGGACCCGGTCAAGTACGTCGGCAGCGACGAGACCTGGGAGGAGGCCACCGCCGTCCTGGCGAGCGTGGCCGAGAAGCAGGGCCTGCCGCTGGTGCCGGACCCGGGCGGCGCGGCCTTCTACGGCCCGAAGATCTCGGTGCAGGCACGGGACGCCATCGGCCGGACGTGGCAGATGTCGACAATTCAGTTGGATTTCAACCTCCCCGAGCGCTTCGACCTGGAGTACACGGCGGCGGACGGCTCGCGTCAGCGGCCGGTCATGATCCACCGGGCGCTGTTCGGCAGCATCGAGCGGTTCTTCGCGGTGCTGCTGGAGCACTACGCCGGCGCCATGCCGCCGTGGCTGGCTCCCGTCACCGTGACCGGCATCCCGATCACCGACGAGCACGTGCCGTACCTGCTGGAGGTCGCGGCCGAGCTCAAGAAGCACGGGATCCGGGTCGAGGTCGACACCTCGGACGACCGCATGCAGAAGAAAATCCGCAACGCACAGAAGACCAAGACGCCGTTCATGCTGATCGCGGGCAACGACGATGTCGAGGCGGGTGCGGTGTCCTTCCGCTACCGCAACGGCGAGCAGAAGAACGGCGTGCCCCGTGACGAGGCCATCGCCGAGATCGTTGATGCTGTGGCGCGTCGTATCCAGGTGTGAGGTGGGCCCCGCCTGAGCGGGGGTGATCCGAAAATTCGGAACGCGCACCGGAGGAAGGTGCCGTAGGCCCCGCGTTCGCGGGGTTGCGCGGGGCAGGCTCTCGATGAGTCTGCCCCGCGCGGCTTTGCAAGCCCCGTCGGGCGAATATGCTGATCAGCATGACGACTGAGCCGGAACTTCAGCGGGGCGTCGGCGAGCCGGACGGCTTCCGCCGCTTGTGGACGCCTCATCGGATGGCGTACATCCAGGGTGAGAACAAGCCCACCGGCCCGGCTCCGGACGACGGTTGTCCGTTCTGCTCGATCCCGTCGCTGAGCGACGAGGAGGGGCTGGTCATCGCCCGGGGGAGTGCCGTGTTCGCGGTGCTGAACCTGTACCCGTACAACGGTGGGCACCTGATGGTGGTCCCGTACCGGCACGTCGCCGACTACACCGACCTGGACGAGGCCGAGACGGCCGAGCTGGCGGACTTCACCAAGAAGGCGATGACGGCGCTGCGGGCGGCCTCCGGGGCGCACGGGTTCAACATCGGGATGAACCAGGGCGCGGCGGCCGGGGCCGGGATCGCGGCGCACCTGCACCAGCACGTGGTGCCGCGCTGGGGCGGGGACACCAACTTCATGCCGGTGGTCGGCCACACCAAGGTGCTGCCGCAGCTGCTGGCGGACACCCGGAAGATGCTGGCCGAGGTCTGGCCGCAGGGCTGATCCACAGCACGAGCGCAAGAGGGCCCCACCGAAGAGATCCCGGTGGGGCCCTTCCGCGTTCCGCGGGTCAGCCGGCGTTGAAGGTGTCGACGTCGTACGGGCGGGGGCTCTGCGCCTCGGACTTGATGATCGAGGTGCGGTTCTTGAAGAAGCGGTCGGCGTCCAGGTCGTGCTCCTCCAGGAACTCCAGCGTGGCCGCGTGGACGGCGGCGAGCACCGGGACGGAGGCGTTCTGGGCGTTGTCGACCATGGAGCGGTTCTCCCAGGCCCGGCCGGCCCAGATGTGCCGCAGCCCGAACGGCTCGGGCAGGCCGAGTCCGCCGCCGAGCCAGGTGAGCAGCCCGGGCATCCGGTAGAACGGGGCGCGGACGGCCTGGCGGACGACCTCGTCGTTGTCGATCAGGGGGAGCTTGACGGTGCGCTCCTCCCAGAACTTCACGGTCTTGGCGACCGACTTCTCCTTGTCCTTGGGCTTGTCGAAGAAGACGCCCTTGACCGGGCCGAGCGCGTAGCCGGACACGGTGATGTTGAGGACGTTGGCGAGCAGGGTGACGGTGACGGTGAAGGTGAGGACCAGCTTGCCGTCGTGGGTGATGAACTGGGTGGCGAGGTAGTGCCGGGGGCCGCCGGAGAAGGTCTGCTTGTCGGCGACGCTCTGGACGGCGAAGTCGCGCATCCGGTCGCCGTCCATGTCGGCGTTGCCGGGGCGGCTGATCTCGTCGGCGCCCTCGCCGATGTCGAAGACGACCCACTGCTTGATGGCGACGTTGGGCATGCCGCTGTTGGCGACGTGGCTGACGCCGAGGCCCTTCAGGTGGGAGGAGATCCGGCGGATCAGGTCCCAGGGGTGGAAGGCGCGGAAGTCGACGTGGCCCTCGGCGGGGGGGAGGGTGTCGGCGAGGCGCCATTCGCCCCAGCGGCGGCCGGCGCCGAGGATGCCCTTGGGGCCGGCGTAGTGGTGGATGTTGGTCTCCTGCTCGGCGTCCAGGCGGCCGAGCTTGTCGCGCAGGTCGGCGGCCTTCTTGTCGAGGTCGTCCCGGGGGACGGCCTTGGCGACGGTGGCGGCGACGGCGCTGCCCTCGACCAGGGCCTGCCAGCGGCTGCGCAGGTCCTTGGCGGAGCGCTCGACGATCCGGCGGGCGAGGTACCAGCCGATGACCGGCGCGAGCATGGTGACGCGCAGGTAGACGCCGATGAAGCCGGTGGCCGGCGGGCGCAGGGCGAGCAGGACGGCGAGGGCGGCGGCCGCGGCGAGCACGATGCCGCCGTAGACGGCCGCGTTCTTCGGGTTGTCCCGCTTGAGCCAGGCGCGGAGCTGGAAGGCGCCGAGCCAGACGAGGGTGCCGGGGAGGAAGAGCACGCCGGTGGCGATGGAGACGGTGCTGAGCTGCCGGTCGCGGGTGTTGCGCAGTTCCTCGGCGGCCAGGCAGTGCTCGACGACCTGGCGGGTGTCGACCCCGAAGGCCGGGACGAGGGGTTTGCGGGCGCCGCCCAGGGCGCGGGAGACCAGCGCCTTGCTGAAGGCCTCGCCGAGGTTGGGGCGGAAGAGCGCGAAGCGGCCCTTCTTCGCGGTGGCGTCGGTGACGGCGCCGACGAAGCCCTGGATCTCGCCGTCGCGGTAGGCGGTCGAGGAGAGTCCCTGGGTGATGGCGGTCTGCGGCCCGGTGTCGGTCCGGGGTATCTGCGCACCCGGGGTCATGTCGAGTGTGGTCACGGTGGCGTCCCCTCCTCCCCTTGTCAGCGGCAGGTTACCGTGCCGTGGCACCCCCGCGCGGATGATCGTCTGAAGTACCGTCACCGGAGGCCTGAGGGGCATGATGCCCAGCTTCGGGCGGGTCGATGCCCGCCGTGGGAGGGATGGGGGCGGTGGGGCAGGATGGGTGGTGGGAGTGACGAAAGGGGCGCGGCCGTGAAGGATCCGGTGCTGGTCTTCGACGGGGACTGTTCGTTCTGCTCGTCCTGCGTGCGCTGGGCGGAGCGGTACCTGCGGCAGACGCTGGCCTCGGGGGGCTGGGAGGCGGTGCCGTTCCAGTTCGCGGACCTGGCGGGGCTGGACGGGCGTGCGGGCGGGCGGGGCGAGGTGTCGGCGGAGCGGGCGGAGCGCGAGGTGCTCTGGGTGACGCCGACCGGCCGGGTGTACGGGGGCGCGCAGGGGGTTGCGCGGCTGCTGATGCGCTCCGGCGGGGCGTGGGCATATCTGGGCGCGGTGTTGACGGCGGCGCCGGTGCGGCCGGTGGCGGGGGTTGTCTACCGCTGGGTGGCGCGCAACCGGCACCGGATGCCGGGGGGTACGGCGGCGTGCGCGCTGCCGGCCCGGAAGCCCGTCCGGCCGTAGACCCGTCCGGCCGTGGTCGGGCGTGGGGCCGCTCAGTCGGTGTAGCGCTCGGCCAGGGCGGCGGGCATCGGCTCGTGGCGCAGGTAGGCGCGGGAGAACTCGGCGGTGCCGTGGGTGAGCGAGCGCAGGTCGACCGGGTATCGGACGAGTTCGAGTTCGGGGACCTCGGCGCGCAGCAGGGTGAGGCCGGTGCCGCCGGTCTCGCTGCCGAGGACGCGGCCGCGGCGGGCGGAGAGGTCGCCGAGGACGGCGCCGAGGTAGTCGTCGGGGAGCAGGACGCTGACGGCGGCGACGGGTTCGAGCAGGCGGATGACGGCGTGCTCGGCGGCGTCGCGCAGGGCGAGGGCGGCGGCGTTCTGGAAGGACGCGTCGGAGGAGTCGACGGAGTGCGCCTTGCCGTCGGTGAGGGTGACCCGGACGTCGACGAGCGGGTGGCCGGTGGCGACGCCCTTGGCGAGCTGGGCGCGGACGCCCTTCTCGACGGAGGGGATGAAGTGCTTGGGGACGGCGCCGCCGACGACGTGCTCCTGGAACTCGAAGCCGGAGCCGGCCGGGAGCGGTTCGACCTCCAGGTCGCAGATGGCGTACTGGCCGTGGCCGCCGGATTGCTTGACCAGGCGGCCGTGGCCGGCGGCGGCGGTGCCGAAGGTCTCGCGCAGGGCGACCTTGGGTTCGACGGTGTCGACGTGGACGCCGTGGCGGGTGCGGAGGCGGTCGAGGACGACCTCGGCGTGGGCCTCGCCGGTGCACCAGAGGACGAGCTGGTGGGTGTCGGGGTTCTGTTCGAGGCGTAGGGCCGGGTCCTCGGCGGTGAGGCGGGCGAGGGCCTGGGAGAGCTTGTCGTCGTCGGCCTTGCTGTGGGCTTCGACGGCGATCGGGAGGAGCGGTTCGGGGAGGTTCCAGCCGTCGAGTTCGACGGGGTGGCCGGGGTCGTGGACGGTGTCGCCGGCGCGGGCGGTGGTGAGTTTGGCGGCGCAGACGAGGTCGCCGGCGACGGCGTGCGGGACGGGGCGCTGGAGTTTGCCGAAGGGGCTGGTGAGGGCGGTGACGCGTTCGTCGCCGTTCTGGTCGGCGGTGTGGGCGGTGCCGGTGAGGTGGATCCGGGTGTCGGGGCGCAGCGTGCCGGCGTAGAGGCGCAGCAGGCTGATCCGGCCGACGTAGGCGTCGCCGGTGACGCGGACGACCTGGGCGGCGAGTGGGGCGTCGGGGTCGCAGGCGGGGGCGGGGCGGGTGCGTTCGGTGGGGTCGGGGAAGGTGTGGGCGATGAGGTCGAGGAGTTCGGCGGCGCCGAGGCCGTTCTCGCTGGTGGGGACGGCGGGGTGGAGGGTGCAGGAGAGGACTTCGCGGCGCAGGCCGGCTTCGAGGGAGTCGGTGTCGAGGGGGTCGCCGGAGAGGTAGCGCTCCATGAGGGTGTCGTCCTGGCCGGAGATGGCCTCGACGAGGCTGTCGTGGGCGGGGGCGGTGTCGGGGAGGGGGTCGGTGTCGCCGTAGGTGTCGCCGGTGAGGAGGTCGACGCTGCCGTCGGGGTGTCCGTCGTGGAGGACGGGCAGGAAGAGCGGGCGGAGGGTGTCCGGGCCGAGGTCGAAGGCGTCGTGGCAGGCGGTGAGGATGTCGTCGAAGCCGGTGTGGGCGAGGTCGAGTTTGGCGACGGCGATGGCGCGGGGGATGCCTTCGGCGGCGCATTCGCGCCACAGGGCGCGGGTGGGGGCGGTGACCGGGTCGGTGGCGGAGACGACGAAGACGGCGGCGTCGGCGGCGTGCAGGGCGGCGCGCAGGTCGGCGGTGAAGTCGGGGTGGCCGGGCGGGTCGATCAGGTTGATCTTGACGCCCTTCCATTCGAGGGGGAGGAGCGCGAGCTGGACGGAGCGCTGCTGCTGGTGCTCGATGTCCTCGTGGTCGGAGACGGTGGTGCCGTCGGTGACGCGGCCGGCCCGGCCGGTGGCGCCGGAGGCGAGGGCGAGGGATTCGGCGAGGGTGGTCTTGCCCACACCGCTGGGGCCGATGAGGACGACGTTGCGCAGGTCCTTCGGGCCGTTGACGGGGGGTGCCTGGCCGGCTCGTGCCGTGCTGCGATCGGGCATCGGGGTCTCCTCCCGTGGCGCCGAGGCTGTCTTTGGCAGTCTAGGGTCGGGTTCTGCGGGGCGCGTGTCGTAGGGGCCGGTCGGTGACGGTCCGTGTGTGGGTGGTGGCGGGGGCGCCGACCCGGCGGTGCGTGCGCCGGAGCGTGTCTCCGGCGTGGCTACGATGGGTGGGCCGGACGGGCTGATCCGCCCGGCCGTCTGCCGCGCGTTCCGCGCCAGGCGGTATCTGGGAGATCGGAGCGGCTGGGAAGGCCATGCTCAACAAATACGCGCGTGCCTTCTTCACACGTGTCCTGACCCCGTTCGCCGCGTTCCTGATCCGCCTCGGTGTGAGTCCGGACGCCGTGACGCTGATCGGTACCGCCGGTTCGGTGGCCGGCGCGCTGGTGTTCTTCCCGCGCGGGGAGTTTTTCTGGGGCACCATCACGATCACGCTGTTCATCTTCTCGGACCTGGTCGACGGGAACATGGCCCGCCAGTTGGGCCGGACCTCGAAGTGGGGGGCGTTCCTGGACTCCACCCTGGACCGGGTCGCGGACGCGGCGATCTTCGGTGGTCTGGCGATGTGGTACGCGGGCAAGGGTGACGACAACCTGCTCTGCGCGGTGGCGATCTTCTGCCTGGCGAGCGGTCTGGTGGTGTCGTACACGAAGGCGCGGGCGGAGAGCCAGGGCCTGCCGTGCGACGTGTCGGGGCTGGTGGAGCGGGCCGAGCGGCTGGTGGCCAGCCTGGTGGCGGCCGGGGTCGCGGGTCTGCACACGTTCGGTGTGCCGTACGTGGAGTGGCTGCTGCCGGTGGCGCTGTGGCTGGTGGCGGCGGGCAGCCTGGTGACGGTGTTCCAGCGCATGCTGACCGTGCGCCGGGAGGCGTTCGAGGCCGACCGAGCGGCGGCCGGGAGCTGATGGGGGGCGTCCTGCGGTGACGGACCGACTGGTGTACTGGGCGTACGCGCTGGGGTGGGGGCTGCTGAAGCACCTGCCGGAGCGGGTGGCCGCGGGGCTGTTCGACCTGCTGGCGGACTACGCGTGGCGCAAGCGCGGCAAGCGGGTGCTCCAGTTGGAGGCGAACCTGCGCCGGGTCCGTCCGGGCTTGGACGAGGCCGCGATGCGGGAGCTGTCGCGGGCCGGGATGCGCTCGTACCTGCGGTACTGGATGGAGTCGTTCCGGCTGCCGGTGTGGAGCCGGGAGCGGGTGGCCCGGGATGTCCAGGTGGACGGCTTCGAGCACCTGCGGGAGACGCTGGAGGCCGGTCGGGGCGCGGTGATAGCGCTGCCGCACATGGGCAACTGGGACCTCGCGGGGACCTGGGTGGCGCAGCAGGGCTACCCGTTCACCACGGTCGCGGAGCGGTTGAAGCCGGAGCGGCTGTTCGACCGGTTCGTGGAGTTCCGGGAGGGCCAGGGCATGGAGGTCCTGGCGCTGACCGGCGGTTCGGTGAACGTGATCGGGACGTTGGCGCGGCGGCTGCGCGAGGGCCGGCTGGTCTGCCTGGTGGGGGACCGGGACCTGTCGGAGGCGGGTATCGGGGTGACGTTCTTCGGTGAGGAGACCCGGATGCCGGCCGGTCCGGCGGCGCTGTGCCAGCGGACCGGGGCGGCGCTGATGCCGGTGACGCTCTGGTACGACGGTCCGGTGCTGCGGGGCCGGATCCACCCGGAGGTGCCGGTGCCCGAGGAGGGCGACCGCAAGGAGCGCACCCGGGCGATGACCCAGGCGATGGCGGGGGTGTGGGAGCGGGGCATCCGCGAGCACCCGCAGGACTGGCACATGCTGCAGAGGTTCTGGCTCGCCGACCTGCCGGTCCGTGAGACGGTGAAGGCGGCGCCCGCGGAGCGCGCGGAGGGGGCCCCGGAGCCGGTGGCCGAGGCCTCCGGGTCCTGATCCGTTCCGCCGTCCCGCCCGCACGACCGTCCGAAGGAGCTTGAGGAACCCGTGAAGATCGGCATCGTCTGCCCGTACGACTGGGACGTCCCCGGTGGGGTGCAGTTCCACATCCGGGACCTGGCCGAGCACCTGATCGGCCTGGGGCACGAGGTGTCGGTGCTGGCGCCGGCCGAGGACGACGAGGCGCTGCCGCCGTACGTGGTCCCGGCCGGGCGGGCGGTGGCGGTGCCGTACAACGGGTCGGTGGCGCGGCTGAGCTTCGGCATCCTGTCGGCGGCGCGGGTGCGGCGGTGGCTGCACGACGGCCGTTTCGACATCCTGCACGTGCACGAGCCGGCCGCGCCGAGCCTGTCGATGCTGGCCGCCTGGTCGGCGACCGGGCCGATGGTGGGGACGTTCCACACCTCCAACCCGCGGTCCCGGATGATGATCGCGGCCTCGCCGATCCTCCAGCCGGGGCTGGAGAAGATCCGGGCCCGGATCGCGGTGTCGGAGTACGCCCGGCGCACCCTGGTGGAGCACCTGGGCGGGGACGCGGTGGTGATCCCCAACGGCGTGGACGTGGGCTTCTTCGCGGAGGCCGAGCCGGACGAGCGCTGGACGGGCGGTGCGGCGAAGGGGGAGCCGGGCACGATCGGCTTCATCGGCCGGATCAACGAGCCGCGCAAGGGCCTGCCGACGCTGCTGGCGGCGCTGCCGAGGATCCTGGCGGAGCGGCCGGGGGTGCGGCTGCTGGTGGCGGGCAAGGGCGACGAGGAGGAGGCGGTCGCGGGCCTGGCGCCGGAGGTGCGCCGGCAGGTGGAGTTCCTCGGCATGGTGAGCGACCGGGACAAGGCCCGGCTGCTGCGCAGCGTGGACCTGTACGTGGCGCCGAACACCGGGGGCGAGAGCTTCGGGATCATCCTGGTCGAGGCGATGTCCGCGGGTGCGCCGGTGCTGGCGAGCGACCTGGACGCGTTCAAGCAGGTACTGGACGGCGGGGACGCGGGCGAGCTGTTCCCGGTGGAGGACGCGGACGCGCTGGCCCGTACGGCGCTGCGGCTGCTGGGTGATCCGGCGCGGCTGGAGGAGCTGCGGGAGGCGGCTTCGCGGCACGTGCGGCGGTTCGACTGGTCGACGGTCGGCGCGGACATCCTGGCGGTGTACGAGACGGTGACGGCGGGCCAGGCGGCGGTGGTCGAGGAGGACGTGCGCAGCGGTCGGCGCGGCCGGTTCGGGCTGGCCCGGGACTGATCCCCGGGGCCGGTGGGGTTAGGGTCGGGCGTCCGTACCACTGCGATCCACGGGGGCGACGATGCCGCAGATCTCCGTCGACTACTCGGCCGACCTGGCCGGAACCTTCGACCGCCGGGGCCTCGGCCTGGCGATCAACCGGCTGGCCGAGGCGACGATCGACGCGAAGCCGGAGTCCTGCAAGACGGTGTTCCGGCAGAGCGAGCTGCTGGTGGTCGGGACCAGCGGGGCGGCCGGCGACACCCAGGTGTTCGTGGAGTTCCAGATCTTCCCGGGCCGTTCGCCGGAGGCGAAGGCGGCGCTGAGCGAGGGCGTGCTGGCGCTGCTGGCGCGGTTCGTCCGGCCGAGGCCGGGCACCCGGCTGTTCACGGCGGTGAACATCGCGGACATCGACCGGGAGAGCTACCGGAACGCGACCGCCCGGGGCTGAACCGGTGACACCGGGTAACGTAGCGGCCCGTGACTACCTGGATCTGGGCCGGCGTGGCCGTGGTGCTGTTCGGCATGTACCTGAGTTGGACGGCCGGTCGGTTGGACCGGCTGCACGCCCGGATCGACGCGGCGCGGGCGGCGCTGGACGCGCAGCTGGTGCGCCGGGCCTCGGTGGCGATGGAGCTGGCGACGTCCTCGCTGCTGGATCCGGCGGCCTCGCTGCTGCTGCTGGACGCGGCGCACGCGGCCCGGCAGGCCGATGACGAGCAGCGCGAGGTGGCGGAGAGCCAGTTGAGCCTGGCGCTGCGGGCGGTGTTCGAGGAGCCGGAGCAGATGGCGGCGCTGGTGGCGGAGCCGGGTGGCGAGGACGCGGTTCGTGAGCTGACGGCCGCGGTGCGGCGGGTGCCGATGGCCCGCCGGTTCCACAACGACGCGGTGCGGGCGGCGCGGGCGGTGCGCGAGCACCGGCTGGTGCGGTACTTCCGGTTGGCGGGGAAGGCGCCGTTCCCGTTGGCGTTCGAGATGGACGATGCACCGCCGCCCGCTCTCACGCCCGAAGGGGCGCCTGCTTAAGGTGTCCCCCGGATACGGCCCGTTTGTCGTGTCCCGTCGTCCTGGCTGGACTTGGTGGCGCATGAGTGGGCCATCCGGTCTGCCTACCATAGGGCGATAGCACTGATTCATCTTCGAGTGAGGTCTCACGTGTCCACGACCCCCACCACCGCAGACCAGCCGCAGATCGGCACCGCCCGGGTCAAGCGCGGCATGGCCGAGCAGCTCAAGGGCGGTGTGATCATGGACGTGGTCAACGCCGAGCAGGCCAAGATCGCCGAGGACGCCGGCGCCGTGGCCGTCATGGCCCTGGAGCGGGTTCCGGCCGACATCCGCAAGGACGGCGGCGTGGCCCGCATGTCCGACCCCAACATGATCGAGGAGATCATCGAGGCGGTCTCCATCCCGGTGATGGCCAAGTCCCGCATCGGCCACTTCGTCGAGGCCCAGGTGCTCCAGTCGCTGGGCGTCGACTACATCGACGAGTCCGAGGTGCTGACCCCGGCCGACGAGGTCAACCACTCGGACAAGTGGGCCTTCACCACCCCCTTCGTCTGCGGCGCCACCAACCTGGGCGAGGCCCTGCGCCGCATCGCCGAGGGCGCGGCCATGATCCGCTCGAAGGGCGAGGCCGGCACCGGCAACGTCGTCGAGGCCGTCCGCCACCTGCGCCAGATCAAGAACGAGATCGGCAAGCTGCGCGCGCTGGACAACAACGAGCTGTTCGCCGCCGCCAAGGAGCTGCGCGCCCCGTACGAGCTGGTCAAGGAGGTCGCCGAGCTCGGCAAGCTGCCGGTCGTGCTGTTCTCCGCCGGTGGCGTGGCCACCCCGGCCGACGCCGCGCTGATGCGCCAGCTGGGTGCCGAGGGCGTCTTCGTCGGCTCCGGCATCTTCAAGTCGGGCGACCCGGCCAAGCGTGCCGCCGCGATCGTGAAGGCCACCACCTTCTTCGACGACCCGAAGGTCATCGCGGACGCCTCCCGCAACCTGGGCGAGGCCATGGTCGGCATCAACTGCGACACCCTGCCGGAGACCGAGCGCTACGCCAACCGCGGCTGGTAACCACCCGCAGTTTCCGAGCCGGCCCGCCGCAGCGCCTCGGCGCGCGGCGGGCCGCGCCACGTAGTCCGTCGTAACGATCGATAGAGGTTGAAGACCGTGAGCACTCCTGTCATCGGCGTCCTCGCCCTCCAGGGCGACGTCCGCGAGCACCTGGTGGCGCTGGCCGAGGCCGACGCGCTCGCCCGTCCGGTGCGCCGCGCCGAGGAGCTGGCCGAGGTCGACGCGCTGGTGATCCCCGGCGGCGAGTCCACCACCATGTCCAAGCTGGCGCTGCTGTTCGGCGTGATGGAGCCGCTGCGCGAGCGGGTCGCCGACGGGATGCCGGTCTACGGCACCTGCGCGGGCATGATCATGCTGGCGGACAAGATCCTGGACGGCCGCGACGACCAGCAGACCGTCGGCGGCATCGACATGACGGTGCGCCGCAACGCCTTCGGCCGCCAGAACGAGTCCTTCGAGTCCGGGATCGAGTTCGCGGGCCTGGACGACGCGCCGGTGCACGGCGTCTTCATCCGCGCCCCCTGGGTCGAGGGGGTCGGCGCGGGCGTCAAGGTGCTGGCCGAGCTGCCCGCCGCGGACGGCCCGGAGAGCCGGATCGTCGCCGTGCGCCAGGGCAACCTGCTGGCCACCTCCTTCCACCCGGAGCTGACCGGCGACCACCGGGTCCACGCGTACTTCGTGCGGATGGTCGAGGAGCACCTCGCCGGTCGGTAGACCGCCGCCCACCGTGTGCGCCCCACCGCCGGCGACACCGGTAAGATCTCATCTGTTCATTTCCCTTTGGCGACGTAAAGGAGCTGGCGATGTCCGGCCACTCTAAGTGGGCTACCACCAAGCACAAGAAGGCCGTGATCGACGCCAAGCGCGGCAAGCTCTTCGCCAAGATGATCAAGAACATCGAGGTGGCGGCGCGCACCGGCGGACCCGACCCGGCGGGCAACCCGACCCTCTACGACGCCATCCAGAAGGCGAAGAAGAGCTCGGTCCCGATCGACAACATCAACCGCGCCGTCAAGCGCGGTGGCGGTCTGGAGGCCGGCGGCGCCGACTACCAGACCATCATGTACGAGGGCTACGGCCCGAACGGTGTCGCGGTCCTGATCGAGTGCCTCACCGACAACCGCAACCGCGCCGCCTCCGACGTGCGCGTCGCGATGACCCGCAACGGCGGCTCGATGGCCGACCCGGGCTCGGTCTCCTACCTGTTCACCCGCAAGGGTGTCGTCATCGTCCCCAAGGCCGACGGCGTGGACGAGGACAAGCTGTTCGAGGTCGTCCTGGACCAGGAGCCGGAGGAGATCAACGACCTCGGCGACTCGTTCGAGATCGTCTCCGAGGCCTCGAAGATGGTCGCCGTGCGCACCGCGCTGGTCGACGCCGGCGTCGACTACGACTCGGCCGAGGCCAACTTCCTCCCCAGCATGCAGGTCGAGCTGGACGTCGACGGCGCCCGCAAGATCCTGAAGCTGATCGACGCGCTCGAGGACAGCGACGACGTGCAGAACGTCTTCGCCAACTTCGACATCTCCGACGAGGTCGGCGCGCAGCTCGACGCCGAGTGATCACCGCCCAGTGATCGTCGGTGGGTGATCGATCCCACTGCCCGGCCCGGTGGTCCCTGGACCACCGGGCCGGTGTCGTCGGCGGGGTTGTCGGACCCGGGCGGTAGCCTGCGGAGGTCCTTCGTGGCGAGTGGCAGGGAGACGGGCGAGTGGTGCGGGTACTGGGCGTGGACCCGGGGCTGACCAGGTGCGGGGTCGGCGTGGTCGAGGGCGCGCCGGGCCGGCCGCTGCGGATGGCCGGGGTCGGTGTGGTGCGCACCCCCGCCGAGGCGGAGATCGGGGAGCGGCTGCTCCAGGTCGAGCAGGGCATCGAGGCCTGGCTGGACGAGCACCGGCCCGACCTGGTCGCCGTCGAGCGGGTCTTCGCCCAGCACAACGTCCGCACCGTGATGGGCACCGCCCAGGCCAGCGCCGTCGCGATGCTCTGCGCCACCCGGCGCGGCATCCCCGTCACCCTGCACACCCCCAGCGAGGTCAAGGCCGCCGTCACCGGCTCCGGCCGGGCCGACAAGGCGCAGGTCACCGCCATGGTGCAGCGCCTGCTGCGGCTGGACGCGCCGCCCAAGCCCGCCGACGCCGCCGACGCGCTGGCGCTGGCCATCTGCCACATCTGGCGCGGCGGGGCGACCAACCGGCTGGAGGCCGCCGTCCGGGCCGCCCGCGCCACCTCCCGCTCCACTCCTCCGAAAGGCACCGTCCGATGATCGCCTTCGTGCAAGGGCCCGTGGCGGCCATCTCCTCCGGGATCGCGGTGGTCGAGGTCGGCGGGGTCGGCATGGCCGTGCAGTGCACCCCGAACACCCTGGCCGGGCTGCGGCTGGGCGAGCCGGCCCGGCTGGCCACCTCGCTGGTGGTCCGGGAGGACTCGCTGACCCTGTTCGGCTTCGCGGACGACGACGAGCGCGCCGTGTTCGAGATCCTCCAGGCCGCGCCCGGCGTCGGCCCCAAGCTGGCGCAGGCGATCCTGGGCGTGCACAGCCCCGACGCGCTGCGCGCCGCGATCGCGGGCGGCGACGAGAAGGCGCTGGTCGCGGTGCCGGGCATCGGCAAGGCCAAGGCGGCCAAGCTGCTGCTGGAGTACAAGGACAAGCTCGGCGCCCCGCACGGGGCGGTGCCCGCGCAGAAGCCGGTCGCGAGCGGCCCGGCGCCGTGGAGCGAGCAGCTGCACTCCGCGCTGACCGGCCTCGGCTACGCCCCGCGCGAGGCGGACGAGGCGGTCGCGGCCGTCACGCCGGAGGCCGAGGCGCAGGCGGTGACGGACGTCGGCGCCCTGCTCAGGCTCGCCCTGCGCGGCCTCAACCGCGCCCGCTGACCAACTGACGATCTGTCCTTTTGTCGACACCGGAGACTCTGGAGCCCGCGACGATGTACGACCCGGAACCCACCGACCGGCTGGTCACGGCCGCCGCCGACGGTGAGGACCAGGCGGTGGAGGCGGCGCTGCGCCCCAAGCTGCTGGACGAGTTCATCGGCCAGGAGCGGGTGCGCGAGCAGCTGTCGCTGGTGCTCCAGGCCGCCCGCCAGCGCGGCAGCGCACCCGACCACGTGCTGCTGAGCGGCCCGCCCGGGCTCGGCAAGACCACCCTGTCCATGATCATTGCCGCCGAGCTGGGCGCCCCGATCCGGATCACCTCCGGCCCGGCCATCCAGCACGCGGGGGACCTCGCGGCGATCCTCTCCTCGCTCACCGAGGGCGAGGTGCTCTTCCTCGACGAGATCCACCGGATGTCCCGGCCGGCCGAGGAGATGCTCTACATGGCGATGGAGGACTTCCGGGTCGACGTGATCGTCGGCAAGGGCCCGGGCGCCACCGCCATCCCGCTGGAGCTGCCGCCCTTCACCCTGGTCGGCGCCACCACCCGGGCCGGCCTGCTGCCGCCCCCGCTGCGCGACCGCTTCGGCTTCACCGGGCACATGGAGTTCTACGCCCCGGCCGAGCTCCAGCGGGTGGTGCACCGCTCGGCCGCGCTGCTGGACGTGGAGATAGACCCGGCCGGCGCGGCCGAGATCGCCGGGCGCTCGCGCGGCACCCCGCGCATCGCCAACCGGCTGCTGCGCCGGGTCCGCGACTACGCCCAGGTCCGGCACGACGGCGTGGTCGACGCCGGGATCGCCGCCCAGGCGCTGGACGTCTACGAGGTGGACGCCCGCGGGCTGGACCGGCTGGACCGCGCGGTGCTGGACGCGCTGCTGCGGCTGTTCGGCGGCGGTCCGGTCGGTTTGTCGACACTGGCGGTCGCCGTGGGTGAGGAGTCGGAGACGGTCGAGGAGGTCGCCGAGCCCTTCCTGGTCCGCGAGGGCCTGCTCGCCCGCACCCCGCGCGGCCGGATCGCCACCGCGGCCGCCTGGCAGCACCTCGGCCTGACCCCGCCGGTCCAGACCACTCGCGGGCGTGTTCCGGCGCAGTCGGAGCTGTTCCCCGCCGACGAAAGTTGACCGCCATCGGCTGAACGGGTGAGTCGGGCCGGTCGGTTCCCGGCCGGTGCTCCCGTGGTGGCGCACGGGAGAGCCGGGAGTGGCGTCCGGGGAAACTGTGCAGGCGGAGGGTCGCCACTTTCGGCGGCATGATGCGATGCTTGGCGTTGTCCGATCGATTCGGGGTCGCCTAGACTCCGCCGGACCGCCCCTCTCACCTGACGGGCCGACCAATACCACACAGGCCGCCGGCCGGCGGCCCGTAAAGGACCCTGGCTGCAGTGAACCTCATCATCCTTCTCCTCCCGATCATCGCGATCGTGCTCATGTTCCGGTCGCAGAAGAAGCGCCAGTCGCAGATGCAGCAGATGCAGACGGCGCTGGAGCCGGGGGCCGGTGTGCGCACCATCGGCGGTCTGTACGCCCAGGTGAAGGCGGTCAACGACGAGACCGTCGAGCTGGAGATCGCGCCCGGCGTGGTCACCCACTTCACCAAGAGCGCCATCGCGGCCGTCCTGGACCCCCAGGAGTACGACGCGATCATCAACGGCCGCCCCGCCGATGACGAGCTGCCCGAGCCGGAGGCCGAGGAGGCCGACGCCGAGCCGGTCGAGGACAAGCCGCTGTCGCTCTCCAAGGACAGCGCCGAGAAGGGCGACGTCGAGGGCGGGGCTCCCGCGAGCAAGTAGTACGGACGGGCAACCCGCCCGGCCGCGCGGCACAGTGCCGCGAGCCCACAGGACCTCAGGGCCGCAGAACCGCCGGACCCCTGTCCCGCCACGAGCCGGACGGGGGTCCGGTCGGGGAAGTGGCATGGACAGGGAGAAACGAGCAAGGTGGCAACACCCAAGTCGCGCCCGCGCGACGGCTACCCAGGGCGGGCGCTGGCCCTCATCCTGGTCGTCACCGTCGGACTGGTCGCCCTCATGTTCGGGACGGGCACCACCAAGCCCCGGCTCGGGATCGATCTCGCCGGTGGCACCAGCATCACGCTGACCGCGAAGTCGACCGACCCCAAGGCGATCACCAAGTCCAACATGGACATCGCCACCGGGATCATCGAGCGCCGCGTCAACGGTATGGGTGTCTCCGAGGCGGAGGTCCAGACCCAGGGCGACAACACGATCATCGTGAACATCCCCAAGGGCGGGAACCAGCAGAACGCGGCGGACCAGGTGGGTACCACCGCCAAGCTGTTCTTCCGTCCGGTCCTGGCCGTGGCGCCCAGCGGCGTCACCGCCCCGGCTCCCACGGGCACCCCGTCCGCCGCCGCCACCGGCACCCACCGGAGCCTGCCCGTCGCCCCCGCCGAA
>NZ_LFVW01000168.1:0-3926 GCF_001182915.1 Kitasatospora sp. MY 5-36 | reverse complement strand
AGGGCAGCAACGGCAACGCGACCAGCCTCCTCGAGCTGACCGTCACCGGCTGACGGCCACCGCCCGCATCCACCTCCCACCTCTCACCTCCGGGAATCCCCCTATGCCTCGCAACTCCTCGACCCGCAACCTGCGGGCCGGCGCCCTGGCCACCGTCCTCGCCGCCGGCGCCCTGACCACCCTCGCCACGCCCCCGGCCGGCGCCGTGGTCGGCGACGCGGCCGCCAACGACACCTACGCCTACACCGCGCACCTGGCGATCGGCGACAACCTGCGGGCCTGCACCGGCACGCTGGTCGACCGCAGCTGGGTGCTCACCGCCGCCTCCTGCTTCTCCGACGACCCGGCGCAGCCGCAGGCCCTGGCGGCCGGCAAGCCGAAGTGGAAGACCACCGTCACGCTCGGCGCCAAGTCGGCCGAGGTGGCCGAGCTGGTGCCGCGCGCCGACCGTGACCTGGTGATGGCCCGTCTCGCCACGCCCGTGGACGGCATCGCCCCGCTCGCGGTCGCCACCGCCGCCCCGACCGCCGGGCAGAGCCTGCGCGTCGCCGGTTTCGGCCGGACCAAGGACGAGTGGGTGCCGAACAAGCTCCACACCGGCGCGTTCACCGTCGACACCGTGAGCGCGACGGGTGTCGCCACCACCGGCACCGGCGGCGCCTCGATCTGCAAGGGTGACACCGGTGCCCCGGCGATCCGTGAGGTCAACGGCAAGGCCGAGCTGGTGGCCGTGGCCTCCCGCTCGTGGCAGGGCGGTTGCCTGGGCACCCCGGCCACCGAGACCCGTACCGGCGCGTTCAGCTCCCGCGTCGACGACATCGGCGGCTGGGTGCAAGAGGTGCGGTTCCGTACGACGGAGGTGACGGCCGGCCTGCACGTGCAGGTCATCGGGTCGGACACCAAGCTGTGGGACACCGTGGCCGACTACAAGGCCGGCAGCTGGCTCGGCAAGTGGTCGCCCGTCCCGAGCGGTGCCCTCTCCGCCGTGGACTCGGTGGCGATCGGCGACACCGTGCACGTCTTCGTCGTCGGTTCGGACGGCAAGGTCTACACGCGTGACGGCAAGGTCGGTGGCTACTGGACCCCGTGGGCCGAGGTCCCGGGCGGTGCGGTCGGGGTCAAGGGCATCACCGCGTCCGCCCGCGGCAACACCGTCGGCCTGCAGATCATCGGCGTCGACGGCTCCCTGTACAGCACCCGGGGCGACTACACCGCCGGCCGGTGGGTCGGCTCCTGGGAGCTGGTCAGCGTCAACAACCTGAAGGCGATCACCAGCGCGACCACCGCCGACGGCGTCGGCCACGTCTTCGTCATCAACGAGGACGGCAAGGTCTACACCCGCGACAACCGGCCCGACGGCAGCTGGACCCCGTGGGCCGAGGTCCCGGGCGGTGCGGTCGACGTCAAGGGCATCACCGCCGCCGCCCGCGGCAACATCGTCGACCTGCAGATCATCGGCTCCGACGGCTCGCTCTTCAGCACCAACGGCAACTTCGACCTCGGCCGCTGGGACCCCGTCTGGACCAAGATCAGCGACAACCACCTGAAGGCGATCACCAGCAGCGCCGAGGGCAACGTCATCCACGTCGTCGCCATCAACGAGGACGACAAGGTCTACAACCGCGACGCCGACTACAACGCCGGCCGGTGGACCCCGTGGGGCGAGGTCCCCGGCGGCGCCACCGGCGTCAGGGCGATCACGGCCGCCACCACCGGCTGACCCCGACCCGCACCGCACCGCGTCCCGCCGGACCGGCCGCCGTCCGGTCGCCGGTCCGGCGGGACACCACCTTCTCGTCACTCCTCAGGGGGGAATTCCTGATGTCCCGTAAGTCCCAGTTCCGTTCCCGTCGGGCGGGTGTGCTGGTCGCGGCCGCCGCCGCCGGCACGCTGAGCGCCGTCTCTCCGGCGGGTGCCGTGGTCGGCCCCGAGGCTGCCGACAACACCTACACCTCTACCGCCCGTCTGACGATCGGTGACAACCTGCGCGCCTGCACCGGCGCGCTGGTCGACCGCAGCTGGGTGCTCACCGCCGCCTCCTGCTTCTCCGACGACCCGGCGCAGCCGCAGGCCCTGGCGGCCGGCAAGCCGAAGTGGAAGACCACCGTCACGCTCGGCGCCAAGTCGGCCGAGGTGGCCGAGCTGGTGCCGCGCGCCGACCGTGACCTGGTGATGGCCCGTCTCGCCACGCCCGTGGACGGCATCGCCCCGCTCGCGGTCGCCACCGCCGCCCCGACCGCCGGGCAGAGCCTGCGCGTCGCCGGTTTCGGCCGGACCAAGGACGAGTGGGTGCCGAACAAGCTCCACACCGGCGCGTTCACCGTCGACACCGTGAGCGCGACGGGTGTCGCCACCACCGGCACCGGCGGCGCCTCGATCTGCAAGGGTGACACCGGTGCCCCGGCGATCCGTGAGGTCAACGGCAAGGCCGAGCTGGTGGCCGTGGCCTCCCGCTCGTGGCAGGGCGGTTGCCTGGGCACCCCGGCCACCGAGACCCGGACCGGCGCGTTCAGCTCCCGGGTCGACGACCTCGCCGGCTGGGTGAACCAGGTGCGGGTCTCCCGTCCGGCCAGCCGGCTGTTCGCGATCGGCGGCGACAGCCAGATCTGGGCCAACGAGGGCGCGTACACCACGAACGTGTGGGGCACCTTCGAGGCCGTACCGAACAGCGGCGGCGTCCGGCAGGTCAGCGCCGTCACGATGGGCGACAAGGTGCGCCTGTTCGGCATCGGCAGCGACCAGCGGATCCGGACCACCACCAGGGACGCCTCCGGCGCCTGGTCGCCGTTCGAGGTCGTGCCGGGCAACAGCGGCATCCGGCAGGTGACCGCCGTCGCCATGGGCGACAAGGTGCGCCTGTTCGCCATCGGCGGCGACGAGCGCATCTACGGTGCGGACGGCGACTACGCCGCGGGCACCTGGAGCGCGTTCTCGCCGCTGCCCAGCAGCGCCATCAAGCAGGTGACCGCCACCGTCGTCGGCAACACCGTGCGCCTGTTCGCGATCGGTGGCGACGGCCGGATCTGGACCAGCACCGGCGACTACACCGCCGGCACGTGGAGCACCTTCGAGGCGATCCCCAGCAGCGGCATCCAGCACATCGCCGCCACCACCATCGGCAACACCGTGCGGGTGTTCGCGGTCGGTGCCGACAGCCAGATCTGGACCACCGACAGCACCGGCAACGGCCCCTGGACCACCTTCGAGAAGGTGCCCGACGTCCTCGGCGTCAAGCAGGTCGCCGCCACCACCATCGGCGACACCATCCGCCTGTTCGCGATCGGCACCGACGCCAAGATCTGGACCGCCGACAAGAAGGCCGACGGCAGCTGGACCACCTTCTACGAGGTCGCCAGCAGCGCCATCCAGGGCATCGCCGCCACCACCGGCTGACCCGGGTCCCGTACCCGTGCCCCGCGGGGGCCGTCGGCGCGAGACCGACCGCCCCCGCGGGCTCCCACCCACCGACCCGAAGGGGAGTCCCCATGTCCCGCAAGTCCCAGCTCCGCCCGCGGCGGGCGGGTGTGCTGGCAGCCGTCGCGGCCGCTGCCGCCGGCGCGCTGACGACCTTCGCCCCGGCCGGCGCCGTCTCCGGCGGCGCCGCGGCCGACACCACCTCCGCCACCACCGCGCGGATCGTCATCGGCGACAGCCTGCGCGGCTGCACCGGCGCGCTGATCGACCAGTACTGGGTGCTCACCGCCGCCTCCTGCTTCGCCGACGACCCGGCGCAGCCGCAGGCGCTGGCGGCCGGCAAGCCGAAGTGGAACACCACCGCCACCGTCGGTGCCAAGTCGGCCCAGGTGGTCGAGCTGGTGCCGCGCGCCGACCGCGACCTGGTGATGGCCCGGCTGGCCGTGCCGGTCGACGGTGTGACGCCGCTGGAGGTGGGCACCTCGGCGCCGACGGCCGGGCAGTCGCTGCGT
>NZ_LFVW01000167.1:0-16565 GCF_001182915.1 Kitasatospora sp. MY 5-36 | reverse complement strand
GGTGCGCCGAAGTGGAAGACCACCGCCACCGTCGGGCGCACCGACCTGGCCACGGGCGCCGGTGTCGTGACGGACGTGGTGGAGCTGGCGCCGCGTCAGGACCGCGACCTGGTCCTGGCCCGCCTGGCCGTCCCCGTCACCGGCGTCGCCCCGCTCGCGGTCGCCACCACCGCCCCGACCGCCGGCCAGACCCTGCGGGTGCCCGGGTACGGGCGCACCAAGACCGAGTGGCTCCCGAACCGGCTCCACTCCGGCGCGTTCAGCCTCGACACGGTGAGCGCGACGGGCGTCGGCATCACGGGGACGGGCGGCGCGGCGGTCTGCAAGGGGGACACCGGTGCCCCCGCCATCCGTGAGGTCAACGGCAAGGCCGAGCTGGTGGCCGTGGCCTCCCGCTCCTGGCAGGGCGGCTGCCTGGGCACCCCGGCCGCCGAGACCCGCACCGGCGCGTACGCGACCCGGGTCGACGACCTCGGCGTGTGGATCACCAACGTCCGCCACTCGACCCCGTCGGGGACGAAGGTCACCGGCTCGCCGTTCACCGTCGTCGACCCGGCCACCGGGCACCCGCTGACCTTCGTCCAGGACAGCAAGAACCACCTGTGGTCGGTCGACCCGCAGAACGAGGGCTGGACCGACCTGGGCGGCTACGCGGCCGCCCGCCCGACCGCGATCGCCAACCCGGCCGACAACCACGTGATCGTGTACGTCAACGGGCCGGACAACAAGCTCTGGTCCTACGACCGCACCACCGGCAAGTGGACTGAGTTCGTTCCCACCCCCGCCGGGACGGTGCTGGCCCCCGACGCCGTGCCGCGCACGGTCGTCGACCCGGCCACCGGCCACCTGGTCACCTTCGTCCGCGACACCGCCCACCACCTGTGGTCCGTCGACCCGCAGGGCGAGGGCTGGTACGACTTCGGCGGGCTGGCCGCCACCGACCCGGTGCCGGTCGTCAACCCGAACGACGGCCACATCGTGGTGTACGTCAACGGGCCGAACAACCGGCTGAACTCCATCGACCGCCGGGGCGCCGGCCGGGTCGAGTTCATCCCGCCGGCCATGGCCCCCGACGCGGTCCCCTCGACCGTGGTCGACCCGGCCACCGGGCACTTCACCACCTTCGTCCGCGACGCCGCCAACCACCTGTGGTCCGTCGACCCGTACGGCCCGGGCTGGCGCGACTGGGGCGTGATGGCCGCCACCGACCCGGTCGCGATCGCCGACAAGGCCGGCAACCGGACCGTGGTGTACGTCAACGGGCCGAACAACCGGCTGAACGCGCTGGACTTCGCCACCGGGAAGTGGACCGAGCTCCCGCTCACCCCGTCGGGCACCGCGCTGGCCGCCGACGCCGTCCCGCAGACCGTCGTCGACCCGGTCAGCAAGCACCTGGTCACCTACGTCAGGGACGTCAACAGCACGCTCTGGTCCGTCGACCCGCAGGGCCAGGGCGGCCCGCTCTGGGTCCGCTTCCACGGCGGCCCCTCCGCCCCCTGACCCGGCCCTGACCCGCAGCAGGCCCGCTGCGGCCACCGGTCGAAGGCGCCACCGGCACCCCGCGCACCCGCGGGGTGCCGCCCTCCCCGAACGACCTGAACGACCTGAACGATCAGCGAACGCTCCCCGAACGCTCCCTGGAGATCCCTCATGTCCCGCAAGTCCCAGGTCCGCTCCCGGCGGGCCGGCGTACTCGCCGCTGCCGCTGCCGCCGGCACGCTGTGCAGCATCGTCCCGGCCGGCGCCGTGGTCGGCGACACGCCCGTCGACGGCTCCTACGCCTACACCGTCCGCCTGGCGATCGGCGACAACGTGCGCGTCTGCACCGGCGCGCTGGTGGACCGCTACTGGGTGGCCACGGCCGCCTCGTGCTTCTCCGACGACCCGGCGCAGCCGCAGGCACTGGCCGCCGGTGCGCCGAAGTGGAAGACCACCGCCACCGTCGGGCGCACCGACCTGGCCACGGGCGCCGGTGTCGTGACGGACGTGGTGGAGCTGGCGCCGCGTCAGGACCGCGACCTGGTCCTGGCCCGCCTGGCCGTCCCCGTCACCGGCGTCGCCCCGCTCGCGGTCGCCACCACCGCCCCGACCGCCGGCCAGACCCTGCGGGTGCCCGGGTACGGGCGCACCAAGACCGAGTGGCTCCCGAACCGGCTCCACTCCGGCGCGTTCAGCCTCGACACGGTGAGCGCGACGGGCGTCGGCATCACGGGGACGGGCGGCGCGGCGGTCTGCAAGGGCGACACCGGTGCCCCCGCCGTCCGCGAGGTCAACGGCAAGGCCGAGCTGGTCGCCGTCGCCTCCCGCTCGTGGCAGGGCGGCTGCCTGGGCGTGCCCGCCGGCGAGACCCGTACCGGCGCGTACAGCACCCGGGTCGACGACCTCGGCGCGTGGATCAACCAGGTCCGCGACGGCTGGTGGGACACCGTCACCGCCAACCCGGCCGCCCGCAGCTCGGTCTACGACCCGGTCCGGAAGACCACCACGGTCTTCGCCGTCGACAGCGACCGCCACGTGGTGTCCTCCTCCAGTGCGGACGGCACGACCTGGAGCGACTGGACGCGGGTCGGCGGCGACTGGCAGTTCGCGAGCGTCCCCACGGCCGTGTTCAACCCCGCCACCGGTGCCATCGAGCTGTTCGCCATCGGCACCGACGGCGTGCTCAGCCAGACCTACTGGCTGCCGGACGGCAAGGGCTGGATCGAGTGGTACTACCAGCCCACCGACAAGAGGTTCACCGGCAGCCCCACCGCCGTCTACAACCCGGCGACGAAGACCGCGGAGGTCTTCGCCACCCAGACCAACGGGGCCGTCGCGCACTCCTACTACACCGTCGGCATGACGGGGTGGAGCGGCTGGTACGACATCAAGGCCAACAAGGAGTTCACGGGCAGCCCGAGCGCCCTGTACAACCCCGCCACCGGTGCCATCGAGCTGTTCGCGGTCAACACCGACGGCGTGCTGAAGCAGAGCTACTGGCTGCCGGGCCAGGACTGGAACCCCTGGTACGCCCAGGACGACAACGTGAGGTTCACCGGCAGCCCCACGTCCGTCTACAACCCGGTCACCAAGGTCGCGGAGGTCTTCGCCACCCGGACCAGCGGTGTCGTCGCGCACTCCTACTACACCCCGAGCATGACGAAGTGGAGCGGCTGGTCCGAGGTCCGCAGCCGTCAGTTCGCGGGCTCGCCGACCGCCGTCTTCGACCCCGCCACCGGCGGCTTCGCGCTGTTCGCGGTCGACGGCAACGGTGTCCTCGCCCGCGCCGAGTGGCAGCCCGACGGCAAGCCGTGGAGCGAGTGGACCAACGTCGGGGACTGGCGGTTCACCACCGGCCGCTTCCCGACCGCGACGTTCAACGCGGCGGCCGGCACCCTGGACCTCTTCGCCACCGGCCAGAACGGCGTCTTCAACCACGCCTCGTACCAGCCGGGGAAGAGCGGGTGGAGCGGCTGGAGCACGCTCCCCGGCAAGACCATGGTCACCGGCTGACGAAGCGTCCGCGGGCCGTTCACGAACCGGGCCCGGTCGCCCTCCCGCCCGAGCGGGGGAGCGGCCGGGCCCGGTCCGTCGTGCGAGCGGTCAGAGGCGCTCGGGGACCGGGTTGCCGACGGCCTCGATGGCGCGGCGGACCGGGACCTTGAGCAGGACGGCGAAGCCGATGACGAAGAAGACCAGCAGCGAGATGATCGCCGAGCGGTAGCTGCCGGTGAGCTGGTAGGCGAGGCCGAAGACGAGCGGGCCCATCCAGCTGGTGCCGCGGTCGCTGACCTTGTAGAAGCTGAAGTACTCGGCCTCCCGGCCCGGCGGTATGAGGTGGGAGAAGAGGGAGCGGGAGAGCGCCTGGCTGCCGCCGAGCACCAGGCCGATCATGCAGGCCAGGGCGTAGAACCAGGCGGGCTGGTGGGCGGGCATGAAGTAGCCGAGGGCCAGGGTGACGACCCAGCCGACCAGGGAGCCGAGGATGGTCCGCTTGGCGCCGTACCGGTGGGCGATCCGGCCGAGCAAAAGGGCGCCGCCGATCGCCACGACCTGGACCAGCAGCACGGCGGTGACCAGTGAGGTCTGCTCCATGCCGAGTTCCTCGCTGCCGTAGAGCGAGGCCTGGGAGACGACGGTCTGGATGCCGTCGTTGTAGCAGAGGAAGGCCGCGAGGTAGAGCAGGGTGAGCGGGTGCTCGCGCATCCGGCGCAGGGTGCGGCCGAGTTCGCGCAGGCTGCCGGTGGCGGGCTTGCCGGGCTTGCCGGGCTTGCCTGGCGCGGTGGCCGTGGTTTCCGCGGGGGCGGTGGGGGCGGTGGGGGCCACGCCGGCCCGGGAGGGCAGCCGCAGCATCGGGACGATGGTGAACAGCGCCCACCACAGGCCGGCCGAGGCGAGGCAGATCCGTACGGCGGTGCCGGAGTCCAGGCCGAACGCGTCGTGGCCCTGGAACAGCGCCAGGTTGGCGATCAGCAGCAGTCCGCCGCCCGCGTAGCCGTAGGCCCAGCCCTTGGAGGAGACCTTGTCGCGCTCGTCGGGGGAGGCGAGGCCGGGCAGGTAGGCGTAGGACAGCGCGACCGAGACCGCGTACGCGATGTTGGCGACCACCAGCAGCCCGCCGCCGAGCAGGTAGCGGTCGCCGCCGAGGAAGAACATCCCCATCGTGGCGAGCGAGCCGACGTACGCGAAGCCGCACATCAGCTCCTTGTGCCGCCCGGTGCGGTCGGCGACGGTGCCGGTCAGCAGCATCACCGCGACCGAGAGCAGCACGGAGAAGGAGACCGTGTACGGGAAGAACGATCCTGCGCGGATCGTCAGGCCGAGCGGGTGGACGTTGCCGGCCGCGTCGGCGGCGTCCTTGGCGACGGTGGTCAGGTACGGGCCGAGGAACACCGTCAGGACGGTGGCCGAGAAGGCGGCGTTGGCCCAGTCGTTGATGTACCAGCCGAACTGCATCCGGCGCAGGGAGCGTGCGTCGGTGTCGGCGGCGGCCGGGTCGGCGTCGGGGGCGGTCGGTGGGTCGTCCGGCAGGTGCGTCGCCGAGTTCGTGGTGCTCATGGGGTTCCCATCACCGTGCTGGAGCCGGTACTGCCGTCCGTCCAGCAGCCGCGCTCGCCGAGGACGTCCCGCAGGACGTCGATGCGATCGGCCATGATGCCATCCACACCCAGGTCGAGGAGAGCCCTGATCCGTGTGGGATCGTCCACAGTCCAGACGTGCACCTGGAGGCCGAGCCGGTGGGCGGTGCGGACGAAGGCCCGGTCGACCACCCGGACGCCCCGGTGACGCTCCGGCACCTGCGCGCACAACCCGGCGAACGGCGCCCCGGACGGGGCTCCGGACGGCGCTCCGGACCGTGTGGAGGCGCGCCCGGGCAGGAACGATTCGGCCAGCGAGCGCAGCCGCAGCCGGGCCACCTCGCGCGGGCCGAGCGAGGTCGCCAGCCGGGGTCCGGCGGCGGTGCGGACGGCGGCCAGCCGGCTGTCGGAGAAGCCGCCGACGCAGACCCGGTCCCAGGCGTCGGTCCGGCGGATCGCCTCGACCAGCGGCCCGACGGCCGGCGCCGCCTTGACGTCGATGTTGAAGCGGGCCCCGGGGAACGCGCCGAGCAGGTCCTCCAGCAGCGGCACCGGCTCGGTCCCGCCGATCCGGGCCCGCCTGACGCTCTCCCAGGGCAGCTCCGCCACCGCCCCGGCGCGGTCGGTGACCCGGTCGAGGTGCGTGTCGTGGAAGGCGACCAGCACACCGTCGGCGGTCGCGTGCACATCCGTCTCCAGGTAGCGGTACCCGAGCGCGACGGCGGCCTCGAAGGCGGCGAGCGAGTTCTCGGGGCGCCCGAGGTCACCGCCCCGGTGGGCGAAGGCGAGCGGCCCGGGGTGGTCGAGGAAGGGGTGCATGCGGTGCTCCGAGCTGCGGGGGGAGGGCCCGACGGCTCCGACGGGGTCGGGATCCGTGGGCGTACCAGCGCGTTACAGTATGACGCACCCTGTCAAGCAGTAACGCGCCGCCGGGCACCCGGCCGGATCCCCGGCCAGGCCCCCGTCAGGTCCTCCCTCCGGGCCCGCCTGGCCCCCGTCAGGTCCCCGTCAGGCCCCCCGGACGTCCCGGCGCATGCCCAGGATCTCCGCGACGGCGTCCAGCCACCGGGCGAGCAGCTGGTCGCCGTCGACGCTGGTGACGGTGGTGGCCGCCGAGCCCAGCCAGTCGCGGGCGAGCCGGGCCGGCTCCGCCCCCGGCAGCGGCTCGGTGAGGTCCGCCGCGTAGCGGGCGCCGCCGCTGCGCACCACCTCGGCGAGGAAGGCGAGCGACCGGGGCAGCACCCCCAGCGCGTCGGCGGCCAGCGCCGCCGCGACGGCGCCCTCGCCGAACAGCGCGGCCCGGTGCGGACCGGCGAAGGCCAGGCCGTAGCGGAGCATGGCGGACACGTCGAGCTGCCGCAGCTCCTCGTCGGTCCTGGGACGGAAGCGGTCGTCGGGGCTCATCGGACCGTCACCGGGTAGGTGTTGCGCACGACCATGTTCCTGTTCTCTTCGCTGGGTGCGGGGAGGTTGCAGTAGCTGCGGAAGCAGTTGAGGAGGGTGACGGCGGTGGTCCCGCGGCCCTTGGCCTCGAAGGTGTAGAAGCGGGTGCCGCCGACGCCGTCCGAGGTCTTCGACTCCGCCGGGAGGTCGAGCTTCTCCGCGACCAGGGCCGCGACCGCGGCGTCCGGCTGCGGGGCCGCGACGCTCCAGCGGTCGCCGACCGAGGAGTTGTCCTGGACGGCGATCGTGAAGCGCTCGCCGACGGCGAGGCTGACCGAGCGCTCCTCCGCGCCGAGCACCCGGCCGCGGTCCGGACCGGACGGCCCGTCCTGCCCGCAGGCCGTCAGCCCGGCCGCCAGGACGGCCGCCAGTGCCACCGCCCGCAGCGGTCCGCGGGCCGGCCTCCGCGCCGACGCCGCCGTGAACACCCTTGCCATGCCGGTCACTTCGGCAGGTGGACGGCGTAGGCGGTGGGCAGCCGGTCGTCCGAGGCCCCGGCCATCCGGCCGTTGACGAAGTCGTCCTCGCTGACCCAGGTGGTGGTGCCCCACGGGTTGTAGATCTGCAGCATGTTGCCCTCCTGGCCGACGATCATCATCGCGTGGCCCGACCGCTTGCCGTCCTTGTCGTAGCCCTCGACCCCGACCGGCACCGGCTTGCCGTCGGCGACCGCCTTCTCGATGTCCGGCAGCAGCTCGCGCCGGGCGTTGCTGTCCGGCATCGGCTTGTAGTCGAAGTCGGCGCCGGTGTGCGGGCTGACCTCCTTCTCCAGCACCTTCTCCTTGCCGTCCGCCCCCATGCCGTCCCAGTTCGCGCCGCCGTCGCCCTCCTGGTGCACCCGGTGCTGCTCGGCCAGCAGTCGCTGCTGGAAGGCCGCCGGGTCGTCCTCCTGGCCGGACGGGCCGCCGGTCAGGTCCAGCGCGTAGAGCGGGTCGACCATCGCCCGGGCGGTGACGGTGGAGGAGGCGACGCAGGTGCCCTCGGTGTCCGCCTGCTTCCAGTTGGCGCCGTCGAAGGTCACCTGGTCGGTGTTCCGGTTGGAGCCGTTGTCCTGCTGCCCGCCGCTGCTGGTGTCCCCGTCCTCGGTGTAGACGGGCGTCAGGTGCGTCCGGAGCCACTCCGGGTCCTTGCCGTGGATCTTGCCCTGGAAGGCGCGGATCTCGTCCATGGAGTGGCCGGCCGCCAGCGCCTTCATCAGATAGGCGCGCTCCTGCGGGGACTTGGAGTCGGCGAGCAGCTTCTCGAAGTCCGCCCGGTCCTTGTCGTTCATCTTGTCCAGGTACTCGCCGGACCGCTTCATGTCGTTGGCGGTCAGCAGCTCGTTCAGCTCGGTCGGGCCGTCCGGACCGGAGGTCTCGGCCAGCACCAGCTTGTCGGCGGCTGTGACCGCGTTGGTCTTCATCTTCCCCGCCCGGGCCTCGGAGGCCAGCTTGTTCAGGTCGCGGGCCGCCGCCCGGGCCGCCTCGTCGGCGTGCTTGGCGGCGCTCAGCATCGCGTCGACCTGGGGCACGGCGGCCTGCTGCGCCTTCTTGCGCGCCGCCTCGTCCTCGTCGTCCTCGAACCACTCGTCGAACCAGCCCTGCTCGCCGCCCAGTTCGCTCAGCACCTGCTGGAGCGCGGACCGCGCGGCGCCGTCCTGGCCCTGGGCGGAGCGCAGCGCGTCCGCGAGGCCGAGCAGGGCCGTCCCGCCGTTGTAGAGCGCGGTGGTCTGCTGGTCGACGGCGCGGGCGGCGGCGGCCACCACCTCGGCGGCCTTCGCACCCGTCGAACCGGTCCAGACGTCCGGCAGCCCGGAGGTGGCGACCGCCAGGACCTCCTGGTGGAGCTGGGTCGAGTCGGCGGCCGCGGTCTTGTAGCGGTTGCCGGTGGCCTCGATGGTGCCCGGGTCCCCGACCGGCGCGTGGACCGCCAGCGCGCCCTTGATCGCGGAGATCAGATCGTTCTTGTTGTCCGCCCCGCGGACGTCCTTCAGCCGGTCGGTCAGCGCCTTGCAGCGCTGCGTGGTGGATTCGCCTGCCATGACGGCCCGTTCGCCCCCTGTACCCGTTGCCCGTGGTGTCGTTCCCCGCCGCTGCCCGGCGGTCCTCCGTCGGCTGCCCATCGGCCGCTCGACGGCTGCTCATCGGCTTGCGGACGTCAGCTCGTCAGCCGCCGTCCGCTCCGGTGTCCGGCGCGCGCCGGCCCCGCCTCAGCCGAAGGGCCGGTAGTCGCCGCTGCGCGAGGCGGACGCGAGGTCCTTCACCACGCTGCCGTCGGCCGACTGGTAGCCGTTCGAGGAGCCCCGCACCTTGCCGGCCAGCTCGCTCAGCGCGCTCTTGATCGTCGCGGTCTCCGCCTGCCAGGCGCTGCTGAAGTTGCGGTACGCCGGGTCGACGTCCTCGCCCCCGAACACGTCCGCGCCGTAGCAGACCGGGTCGCTGATCGCCGTTCCGATCGTCCCCTCGTCCCCGGACGCCTTGTCCAGCGCCTTCGCCTGCCCCTCGGCCCCGCCGGCCTGGATCGCGTACCCCGACCCCTGCGCCATGGTTCACCCCTCGTGCGTCCCCCGAGCCGTCCACGCGACGGCGTTCGAGCACCCTACGGGCCCTCCGGTGCCCGGGCAATTCGTATCGCGCCTGGTGGGAGGGCTGTTGCGAATTCATGACACACCGTCCGGAACCCGGTGACGGCGGGCGACGGACGCTCCGTCCGCAGTCACCGGGCGACGGGCCGCGGACGTCACCCTGCCGCGGGCGGGGCGGCGGCCCCGGCTACTGGATGCTCCAGCGGTGCGGGTGGCGGGGGTCGGCGGGGCAGGCGAAGACGTTGAGCAGGCCCCAGCGGCCGACGGTGACCTCGGTCGGCATGACGACGCCGTGGCCGTCCGCCGAGGCCTCGTCCTCCAGCGGCCGCCAACTGCCGCTGCCGCCGTCCCACTCCGAGCTGTCGACGGTCAGCAGCAGCCGCATCGGGGTCGCGCAGTCGTGGCAGTCCATCGGGGCCGGGTCGGTGCTGTGCCAGGAGGCGAAGCCGCCGACGCGCCAGCCGGGCGGGATGGACAGGTCGTACTGGTAGAGCGGCGGGTCGTCCTCCCCGCGCTCCTCGGCCGCCGCCTCCCGGGCCTCCTCCCAGGCGCGGACGCGGGCGCACAGGTCCTCCGGGAGGAGGTCGGCGAACGGGTAGGTGGGCACCTGCTCGGGATGCAGCACGCACGGCTCGGGCAGGTACCCGTCGAAGCCGACGACCTCCGGGCGCGGGGGCTGGGCCAGCACCTCGGCGACCTCCCACGAACGGCGCCAGCGCAGGTCGAGCAGCATCTCCCAGCGGCCCGGGCCGTGGGCGTCGAAGGGGCACCAGAAGACCTGGAGCAGGTCGCAGCCGTCCGGCCCGGGCGGCAGGTCGGGGACGTCCCGCCGGTAGAACTGGGCGAGGCCGACCAGCGGCAACGGGCCGTCCGCGGCCGGGCCTTCGACGCGGTGGCGGCGGTCGAGCTCCTTGAGCAGCAGCCGCTCCCCGTCCGTCGGCCCGGGATCCTGCTCGCGGTTCCAGGCCGCGGCCAGGACCTCCCGGGAACGGTGGACGTCCGCCGGGCGCCGGCCGCGGGCGTGCGGGTGGGGGTCGGTGCAGACCGGCCAGGGCTCGTCGGCGGGCCACAGCAGCGGGCCGCCGACGGAGCTCGCCGAGGCGTCCGGCCGTCCGGGGCGCGGATGGAGCCGGGTGGTGGTGCCCCGGTGGTGCGCCAGCTCGGGGAAGAGCGCCTCGACGTCGAGCGGGCGCGGGGGTGTGGTTCTCGGCATGGGGTCGACCCTAGAGAGTGGCCGGTGGCACCCGGGAGCAGGGTCCCCAGCGCCGTGCTGTCAGCGCCGTGCCGGTGTCCCGCCGACGGTGACAGCGCGGTGTCCGCGTCCTGCAAGTGGCAGACCGCACAGTGGTGTTGAGGCAGAGCAATCCATGGGAGGAACACCATGTCGAACAGCACTTGGCCGGGCTCCGGCCCGCGCACCACCTCCGTCCTGGTCTCCGGCGCCGGGATCGCCGGCACCGCCCTCGCGTACTGGCTGAACCGGTACGGCTTCCGGGTCACCGTCGTGGAGCGGGCCCCCTCGCTGCGCGGCGGCGGGCAGGCCGTGGACGTCCGCGGCACCGCCCTGACGGTGGTCGAGCGGATGGGGCTGCTGGAGGAGATCCGGGCCCGTCGGACCGGCCTGCGCGGGATGTCCGTGGTCGACGCGGACGGCCGCGAGCTGCGCCGCACCACCGAGTGGACGGCCACCGGCGGGCCGGTCGACGGCCCGGACGTGGAGATCCTGCGCGACGAACTCGCCGGGCTGATCGCCGCGGCGGACGCGGGCGTCGGGGGCGCCGGAACCGCCGGGCCCGGCGTCGAGTACCGCTTCGGCGACTCGATCGACACCCTGGTGCAGCACCGGGAGCGTGTCGAGGTCCGGTTCCGCGGCGGCACCGAGCAGGCCTTCGACCTGGTCGTCGGCGCCGACGGCCTGCACTCGAACACCCGCCGCCTCGTCTTCGGCCCCGAAGCGGACTACCTGCACCCCATCGGCACCTACCTCGCCGGCTGGAGCGTGCCCAACCACCTGGGCCTGGACCGCTGGGAGGTCGTCCACCGGCTCGGCGACGACCAGAACTGGTTCTGCATGGCGATGACCGTCCGCGACAACAGCGAACTGCGGGTCTTCGTCGGCCTCGACACCGAGGAGCCGCTCGACCGGATGCTCCCGCGCGACCCCGCCCGGCAGCGGCGGCTGGTGGCCGAGCGCTCCGCCCACGCGCGCTGGGAGGTGCCGCGCTTCCTCCGGGCGCTGGAGGAGACCGACGCCTTCCACTACGACGTCGTCGCCCAGATCCGGATGGAGCGCTGGTCCAAGGACCGGGTCGTGCTGCTCGGCGACGCGGGCTACTGCTGCTCCCCGTTCACCGGTCAGGGCACCAGCGTGGCCCTGACCGCCGCCTACGTCCTGGCGGGCGAGCTGCACGCGGCCGACGGCGACCACCGCGCGGCCTACCCCGCCTATGAGCGGCGGCTGCGCGACCACGTGGCCGCCAACCAGGCGATCCTCGAACTGACCGGCGACCGGCGGGCCCGGGTCGACAGCATCGCGAACCTCGAAGGGCCCGGTCCGGAGCTGGAGGCGGCCTTCCGGGCGGCCCTCGACTTCGACCTGCCCGCGTACTGACCGCCCCGACCGCCGGTTTCGCCGCCCCGACGATCCGCCCCGACGGCCCGTCCCGCCACGGGCCGTCCGGGCGGGACGTCCTACAAGGCGGGGGAGAGCTCCGCGGCGAGCCGGCGCAGCTCGGGCCCGTACTCCGGGTTGGCGAGCGCGGCCGCGAACTGGGCGCGCAGGTAGGCGGCGGGGTTGCCGGTGTCGTACCAGGTGCCGGCGATGACCTGCCCGTAGACCGCGCGCCGGGCCGCGTAGGCGTTGATGGCGTCGGTCAGGTATACCTCGTCCTCGGGCTTCTCGTGCCAGCGGAGGGTCAGTTCGCGCAGCTCGTCGACGATGCCCGGGGTGATGACGTAGCCGCCGATCGCCGCGTACGAGGAGGGCGCGTCGGCCGGCTTCGGCTTCTCGACCAGGCCGCTGATCCGCAGCGAGCCGCCGCCGAGGTCCTCCTTCACCACCGGCACGCCGTACCGGTAGGAGTCCTCGGGCGCCATCGGCATCAGCGCGAGCACCGGCGCGTTGGTCTGCTCGTACGCCCTGATCAGCTGCTGCGCGCGGGGGACCTCCGCGACGAAGACGTCGTCGGGCCAGAGCACCAGGCAGGGCTCGTCCCCGAAGTGGCGGGCGGCGTTGAGCACGGGGGTGCCGTTGCCGTACGGGCCGTGCTGGTACAGGTAGCTGATGTGGCCCTTGCGGGACAGCTCGCCGACCTCCTCGACCGCCGCCGCGAAGGCCTCCTTGCCGTCCCGGCGCAGCTGCTCGACCAGGACGGGGTTGGGGCGGAAGTGCTCCTGGATCAGCCCCTTGTCGCCGTTCACGACGATGGTGATGTCGGTGATGCCGCTCTCGACCAGCTCGCGCACGGTGTGCTCGATCACCGGCTTGTCGCCGACCGGCAGCATCTCCTTCGGCGTGGCCTTGGTCAGCGGCAGGAGGCGGGAGCCGAGCCCGGCGGCGGGGATGACGGCTCGGCGGATCGTCCTGGGGGCCATGTGAGACGCTCTCTCGTTTCGTCGGTGGTGCGACGCCTTGGTGACGCGGCGTCACGGCCGACGCTATCAAGGACCGGCGGCACGTTGAGTGGACGGCTGCCGTACGGAAGTTGGCCCCCCGGCGGCCGTCCGGCTGCGCCCGCCGCCCGCGGGCGGCCGGTGACCGGTGGGGCGCGGGAGGTGCGAGGGGATTCGTGGGAGATTTGTCCGCCGGGGGACGTCAAGACGGCGTCGCCCGCTCCGACCACCGGTCGAGGGCGGCCCCGCCGGGGCCCGCGAACCCGAGGAGGACGAGATGAAGTTCCTGATCAGCCTGCACCTGAACCCGGCCGTGCTGGACGCGTTGACCGACGAGGAGAAGGGGGCGATCGGCGCCGGGCACGGCCGGTTCATCGAGGAGCTCAGGGAGTCCGGCGAGCTGGTCCTCACCCAGGCGCTGGTCGATCCGTCGCAGGCCGCCGTGGTGACCGTCCGCAACGGGCAGCCGGTGGTGACCGACGGACCGTTCCTGGAGGCCAAGGAGTTCCTGGGCGGCTTCTACCTGGTCGACTGCGAGGACAAGGAGCGCGCGGTCGAACTGGCCGGCCGCATCCCGGACGCCGCGATCGAGGGGCTGGGCGTCGAGGTACGGCAGGTGATGTTCTCCGACGGACACTTGGAGGCATGACGGAACCGGACTTCGAGGACCTGCTGCGTGGGCTCACGCCGCAGGTCCTCGGCGCGTTGGTACGACGGTACGGCCGCTTCGAGGGGTGCGAGGACGCGGTGCAGGAGGCCGTCCTCGCCGCCACCGTGCAGTGGCCGTCCGAGGGGGTGCCGGACAACCCGCGCGGCTGGCTGGTGACGGTCGCCTCGCGGCGGCTGATCGACCAGCTGCGCGGCGACCGCGCGCGGCGCGAGCGGGAGTGGGCGACGGCGGCCGCCGAGGTGGTCCCGGAGGAGGTGCCGGACACCGACGACACGCTGCTCCTGCTGTTCCTGTGCTGCCACCCGGCGCTGACCGCGGCGTCCCGGACCGCCCTGACGCTGCGGGCGGTCGGCGGACTGACCACGGCCGAGATCGCCCGCGCCTTCCTGGTGCCGGAGGCGACGATGGCGGCCCGGATCAGCCGGGCCAAGCAGCGGATCAGGGCCGCCGGCGGCTCGTTCGAGCAGCCCGGGCGGGCCCTGTCGGCGGAGGAGCGCGAGGAGCGGCTGCGGGTGGTCCTGCACGTGCTCTACCTGATCTTCAACGAGGGCTACACCGCCACCTCCGGCGGCGAGTTGCACCGCCTCGACCTCGCCCGCGAGGCGATCCGGCTGACCCGGGCGGTGCGCGCGCAGCTGCCCGAGGACGGCGAGGTCGCCGGGCTGCTGGCGCTGATGCTGCTGACCCACGCCCGCCGCGCGACCCGGACGACGGCCACCGGCGACCTGGTCCCGCTGGCCGAACAGGACCGCACCCGGTGGGACCGCGACCTGATCGGGGAGGGAACGGCGCTGGTCAAGGCGGCGCTGGCCGGGCCGGAGCTCGGCCCGTACCGGCTCCAGGCCGCGATCGCCGCCACCCACGCCGACGCGGCCCGCGCCGAGGACACCGACTGGCGGCAGGTGCACGCCCTGTACCTGATCCTGGAGCGGATCGCACCCAACCCGATGGTCACCCTCAACCGGGCGATCGCCCTCGCCGAGACCGAGGGCCCGGAGGCCGGCCTGGCACTCCTCGCCGCGCTGGACGCGGACGCCCGGATGGCCGGCCACCACCGGCTGCTCTCCGTCCGGGCGCACCTGCTGGAGCGGACCGGCGACACGGAGGGGGCGTACGAGCACTACCGGCGCGCCGCCCGGGCCACCGCGAGCCTCGCGGAGCGCCGGTACCTGGAGACCCGCGCGGGCCGGGTGCGGCCGACCGGTTGAGCCGGCCTGCTGATCGGGCCTGCTGAGCCGCGTCCGGTCGGGCCGCCCGGCCGCGCCGCTTCGCGGGGCCCGGGTCAGAGCCCTATCGCGTCGGCGGTCTGCTCGGTGGTCCAAGCGAAGAAGTCGTCCGCCGGGTCCAACGAGCCGACCAGCTGGCCGTGGAGCTCGAAGCCGATCAGGCCGACCAGCTGCACCCAGGCGCCGATGGTCCGGGCGAGGACGTGCGGCGGCAGGTCGAGGCCGAACTCCGTGACGATCCGGGTCAGTTGCCCGGCCAGCGCGCCGCGCGGCGGCGGGACGGGCTGGGTGGGCCGCAGCCTGGCGTCGCGGACCACGCCGATCAGGGCGAACGGCAGCCGGGTGGCGGGTTGGACGGTGGTGCGGGGCGCCGCGTAGCCCGGCACCGGGGTGCCGTAGAGCAGCGAGAACTCGTGCGGGTTGGCCCGGGCCCAGTCGCGGGTGGCCGTCCACAGCGCCCGCCAGCGCTCGCGCGGCGCGGCCGCCCCGGCGGCGGCGAGGGCGCCCTCCGCGGCCGCGCCGAGTTCGTTGTAGGCGTCGATGATCAGCGCGGTCAGCAGCTCGTCGCGGCTGGCGAAGTAGCGGTACAGCGCGGAGGAGGCCATGCCCAGCTCGCGGGCGACGGCGCGCAGCGACAGCTGCTGGGCGCCCACCGAGGCGAGTTGGCGGCGGGCCTCCTGCAGGATCTCGCGGGTGAGTTCCTCGCGGGCCCGTTCGCGGGCGGTCCGGATCGCTGGCATGGGGACAGACTGCCACATTTCGGAGCGCCGCACACAAGCGAGAGCACTGCTCTTGTTTCTTTTATCCGCCGGTGCCATGCTGAAGGCGTCGAAGCGAGAGCAGTGCTCTCGAAGAGAAGCGGTATTCACGGAACCGAGGAGTCGCGATGTCCCGCGCCGAGCACCTGCCCAGCTCCACCACCCGCCTCCAGGCGCCCACCACCCGCCTGGGCATCGCCGCCGGCAAGCTGCTCAACGGCATGGTCGCCGCCTTCGCCAAGGCCGGGGTCAGCCTCTGGGGCTCCCGGGTGCTGGCCGTCCGCGGCCGCACGAGCGGCGAGTGGCGCACCACCCCCGTCAACATCCTCACCCACGAGGGCGAGCGCTACCTGGTCGCACCGCGCGGCCACACCCAGTGGGTCCGCAACCTCCGGGCGGCCGGCACCGGCGAACTCCGGGTCGGCCGCCGCACCGAGGCCTTCCGTGCCACCGAACTCCCGGACGCCGACAAGCCCGAGGTGCTCCGCGCCTACCTGCGCCGCTGGAACTGGCAGGTCGCCCCGTTCTTCGAGGGGATCGGCCCGGACGCCCCGGCCGAGGACCTGCTCCGGGTCGCCCCCGGCTACCCGGTCTTCCGCATCACGGGCAGCTGAACACCCCTGCCGGACGGGGGTGTTCGTACCGAAAGGGAGGAACTACGGTGAGTCACCGGGCCCTTCTTGCTCCCGAATCGTTGTCCACGGCGGCAGACCAGCCGAGGACAACCACCGGAGGTTCCCCATGAGGGACGAGCCCGAAGCGACGGACGAACCCGAGAAGGCCGACGAACCCGAGAAGACCGACGAGATCATGACGATCGACGGATACGAGATCGTCGACGGGATCGAGACGATCGACGGGATCGAGATCCCGCCGTACCGCAGCTACACCTGGGACGGCGAGGAGGGGGCCGTCCACATCGTCCTCTACCCGGGCGAGGAGGAGGCCGACGAGGAGCGCAAGGCCGAGTTCCGGGCGAGGGGCGTCCGGATGCTGGCCGACCTGAACGCCGAGCGGGAGGCGGAGCACACCCCGCCGTTCCCCGGTATGCCGAACCTCCGCCTGATCCACGGCGAGGGCCCCGCCTGAGGTCCCGCTCCCGCCTGGACACCCCGCTGCCCGCCCTGTGACACCCCGCCCGCGCACGCGCCGAGGCGCGTCCGCGGGCGGTGCGGTGCGGTGCGGTGCGGTGCGGTGCGGTAGCGGTCCGCGGGCGGTGCGGTCGCGGCGCGCGGG
>NZ_LFVW01000166.1:0-20310 GCF_001182915.1 Kitasatospora sp. MY 5-36 | reverse complement strand
CCCGCCGGACCACCCTGCTGAGCCTCGCCGCCGCCACCGCGCTCGCCGCCGGCGGCCTGGCCGTCCTCGCCGGGAACGCCGGCGCCGCCGACGGCAACCTGCTCGCCAACGGCGGGCTGGAGAGCGGCGCGCTCGGCCCGTGGAGCTGTTCGGCCGGCACCGGGAGCGTGGTCGACTCCGGCGCGCACAGCGGGACGTACGCGCTCAAGGGGGCGGTGGGCGCGAGCGACACCGCGCAGTGCGGCCAGATTGTCAGCGTCCAGCCCAACACCACGTACACGCTCAGCGCCTGGGTGCAGGGCCGGTACGTCTACCTCGGCGCCACCGGCAGCGGCGTCACCGACCCGGCCACCTGGACCGCCGGCGGCGCCGACTGGCAGCAGCTGTCCACCAGTTTCACCACCGGGGCGGCCACCACCAGCGTCACCGTGTACCTGCACGGCTGGTACGGGCAGGGCGGCTACCTCGCCGACGACATCGCCCTGACCGGCCCGGGCGGCGGCAACCCGACCACCCCGCCGTCGAGTTCGACCCCGCCGAGCCCGACCGGCACCCCGACCGGCACGCCCACCGGCACGCCCACCGGCGGCCCGGGCACCCCGGCGCCGAACGTCGCGCTCCCGGTCGCCCCGTTCATCGACATGGGCGCCTGGCCGACCCCCTCGATGCCCGACCTGGCCAAGGCGGCCGGCCTCAAGGGCTACACGATGGGCTTCGTCACCGGCGTCGGCTGCAAGGCCAGCTGGTTCAACGCCTACGACCCGCGCACCGCCTGGGCCAAGGACCAGGTGGACGCGCTGCGCGCGGCCGGCGGCGACGTCAAGGTCTCCTTCGGCGGCGCCGCCGGCACCGAACTCGCCGCCGCCTGCACCACGGTGGACTCGCTGTTCGCCGAGTACGACGCGGTGGTGAGCGCCTACAACCTGCGCTACGTCGACTTCGACATCGAGGGCGCGGCCATCGCCGACACCGCCACCAACGACCGCCGCTCGGCCGCGCTCGCCAGGCTCCAGCAGGCCCACCCGGGCCTCAGGGTCTCCTTCACCCTGCCCGTCCTGCCCGAGGGCCTGACCTCCGAGGGCGTCGCCATCGTCAAGTCCGCCCGGGACGCCGGGGTCGCCGTCGACCTGGTCAACATCATGGCGATGGACTACTACCGGAGCGGGACGGACTACGGCAACGCCGCCGTCCAGGCCGCCCAGTCGCTGTTCGGCCAGCTCAAGGCGCTCTACCCGGCGAAGACCGACGCCCAGCTGTGGGCCATGGTCGGCGTCACCCCGATGATCGGCGAGAACGACGACCACCAGGTCTACAACCAGGCCGACGCCCAGCAGTTGGTGGCCTTCGCCCGGCAGAACCACCTCGGGATGCTCTCCTTCTGGGACGCCACCCGGGACGCCAACGCCTGCACCGGCGGCTCACTGTCCAAGTGCACCAACATCCCGCAGCAGCCGTACGAGTTCGCGAAGATCCTCGGCCAGTACGCGGGCTGAGCCCACCGGCCGCCGGCCGCCGGGCAGTCGACCACACGCCCGGTGGCCGGCAGGCCACCGGCCCCGCCTACCGGGAGGCGGAGTGGTGACGCACCCCGGGGCGGCTCAGGTGTCGTAGCAGCCGCACCAGGGGGCGTCGAAGCCCAGGCCGTCGGGGTAGAGCTCGAAGTGGACCCGCTCCTCCTCGTCGTCCACCTCGTCCGGTTCGTAGTCCTCGCGCACCAGGCCGAACAGTTCGCCGTCGACGTGCACGGCGAACGGGGCGATCGCGATGTCCCCGTACTCGCGGCCGGGCAGGGCGTCGAGCCACTCCGCCAGCAGCAGCCTGGCCTGCGGCGCCTCGCCGGCGGGGTGTATCCGCGAGTCGAGGTGGCGGCCGGCGGCGTCGAAGCGGTGCAGGACGGCGTAGTACCGGCCGGCGCCGAGGCAGAGCGCCGAAGCGAGGAACTGGCCGCCCTGCCAGCGGCCGATGGTGTCGGTGCGGTAGTCGGGCCGGTGGCTGATGGGGATGACCTCGGGAACGTTCACGGTCGAACCGTACGGGTGAGCTGTGACAGCACCGCCGGCTCCGCGCAGCCCAGCGGTCGGCTCAGCGGCCGGTCGGGAGGTTCGCCCCGCCGGTGCAGTCGAGCACCACACCTGTGACGAAGCCGTTGGCGGCCAGCAGGTGGATCGCCCGGGCGACGTCCTCCGCCCGGCCGACCCGGCCGACCGGGGTGGTGGCGGCGAGGCCCTCGAACAGCGCGGCCCGCTGCTCGGCCGGTACGCGGTCCCACCACGGGGTGTCGATCACGCCGGGCGAGACGGCGTTGACCCGCAGCGGGGCCAGCTCGACGGCCAGCGGCGGCACCATCGCCTCCAGCGCGCCGTTGATGGCGGCCAGTCCGGCGGTGCCGGGGAAGGCGGCGCGGGCCGAGGCGGCGGTGATCAGGGTGACCGAGCCGTCCTCGCGCAGGTGCGGCAGCGCCGCCTGGAGCACGCGCACCTGCGGCCAGAACTTGGCGTCGAAGCCGGCCGCGAGTTCGGCCAGGTCGAGCTGGGCGAACGGGCCGGCGCCGGCCGCGCCGCTGACCGCGACGACCAGGTGGTCGACCACGCCGGTCGTGGCGAAGAAGGCGGCGAGGGCGGCCGGGTCGGTCGCGTCCAGCGGGTGCCCGGTGGTCTTGCCGCCGATCCGGGCGACGGCGGCGTCCAGCCGGTCGCGGTCGCGGCCGGTCACCACGACCTCGGCGCCGTCGGCGGCGAAGGCGGTGGCCGTGGCCTCGCCGATGCCCGAGCTGCCGCCCATCACGACGACGCGCTGTCCGGCGAAGGGGGTTGACGCAGTGCTCATGGTGGTGGGGCCTTTCGACTTGTCGAGACTGCCGGTTCCGGAAATGATGGTTGTCGAGACTGATAGTCTTGTCAAGGGGGATCGGGGAGAGGCACGCCGGAGGAGAGGGAGCACGATGAGCGAGACCGAGGGCACCGAGGCCGCCGAGGCCGCCCCGGCGGCACGCCCGCACACCGGACGCCGCCGCAACGAGGCCGCCCACCGCGCGATCCTCGACGCCGCACTGCGCCTGCTCGCCGAGTCCGACGGCACCCCCGTCACCATCGACGCCATCGCCCGCGCGGCCGGCGTCGGCAAGCAGACCGTCTACCGCTGGTGGCCCTCCAAGGGCGCCGTCCTGCTCGACGCCCTCACCGACCGCGCCGACCAGGACGTGTCCGGCCCCGACACCGGCGACCTGCGCGCCGACCTGCGGGCCTTCGTCAGCACCACCTTCGAGGCGGCCCAGCGCGACACCACCGCCCCCGCACTGCGCACCGTCGCCCGCGAGGCCGCGCGCGACCCGCACCTCGCCGACCTGATGCGGAGCTTCACCGCCACCCGCCGCACCGCGCTGCGCGAACTCCTCACCCGGGGACGCGAGCGCGGCGAACTGTCCGCGGACGCCGATCCGGACCTCATCGCCGACCAGGTCTACGGGGTGTTCTGGTACCGCTTCCTGCTCGGGCACGGGCCACTGGACGCGGGCACCGCGGAGCGGCTCGCCGACTCACTGCTCACGGGGAACGCCAGCGGGAACGCCGAGGCGAACACCGAGGGGAAGCGCGGCCGTTAGCTCCGCTGCCACCCCTGGCCGCGCCCGCGCACCAGGGGCAGGTACACCTCGTCGACGATCTCCACCAGCACGTCGTCCGGCGCCGTCGGCACCCCGCGCGCCATGAACTCGTTGCGCAGCAGCACCATCGCCACCGTCGCCACCCGGGGGTGCAGCGCCTCGGGAGCGGCCTCGCCGCGGGCGACGGCGCGGCCCAGGACGGTGAGCCAGGGCGCGGCCACGGCATCGCCGGACTGGTCCTGCAACTGGGCCAGGAACTCCGTGGCGCCGCCGGCCGCGGCCAGCAGCTCGCGCAGTACGGCGCCCAGCGGGGAGCTCCAGTGGCGGTTCGCCTGGCGGAGCAACTCCAGGGCGTCGCCGCGCAGTTCACCGGTGTCGGGGAGCTGGGCGGTCTTCGCGAGCTGCTTGTACGCGGCGATGCCGAGTGCCAGCCGGTTGGGCCAGCGGCGGTAGATGGCGTTCTTGTTGGTGCCCGCGCGGGCGGCGACCTTGTCCATGGTCAGCCCGGCGTACCCGGCCCCGGCGAGCTCCTCGACCGCGGCGTGCAGGATCGCCTCCTCCAGCGCCGCTCCGCGCCGCCGCGTCTGCCCGGCCATGCCCTCGCTCCGCCCAGTCCGCCCGCCGATACCGCCCGTACCCTCCCCATCCTTCTTGCCGTGCCGGGCCGTCGGCAACTAGGGTACTGGCCGTACCGTAAATTCTCTCTCGCCGGAAAGGCGGAAGAACGTGCGCGCCAAGGGAATCAGCTACGACACCGGCTTCATCAGGGACGGGGCGTACTCCCGTGCCTGGTTCGACTCCGAGGCGGTCGAGCGCGAGCTGCGGATCATCCGGGACGACCTGCACTGCACCGCGGTCCGCATCATGGGCGGCGACCCGGAGCGGATCGAACTCGCCGCCGGCCACGCCGCCGACCTGGGCCTGGAGGTCTGGTTCTCGCCCTACCCGCTGGAACTGACCGCCGACGCGATGCTCGCGCTCCTCACCGACTGCGCCGAGCGCGCCGAGCGGCTGCGGCGGCGCGGCGCCGAGGTGGTGTTCGTCACCGGCGCCGAACTCAGCCTGATGAACCCGGGGTTCCTGCCCGGCTCCGGCATCGGCGAGCGCCTCGCCCTGCTCGCCCGGCCCGAGCAGGTGCGCGAACACCTCGGTGCGGTGAGCGGCCGGGTCAACGCGTTCCTCGCCGAGGCGGTGGCCGCCGTCCGGGCCCGCTTCGGCGGACGCGTCACGTACGCCGCCGTACCGCTGGAGCGCGTCGACTGGGAGCCCTTCGACCTGGTCTCCCTGGACCTGTACCGCTCCGCCGAGACCGCCGACCGCTTCGCCGGCGGCGTCCGCGACCTGACCGCCCAGGGCAAGCCGGTCGCCGTCACCGAGTTCGGCTCCGCCACCTTCCGCGGCGCCGGCGACCGGGGCGCGAACGGCCTGGACATCGTCGAGTACGCCGACGGGGGCCCGGTCCGCCTGGACGGCGTCTACGAGCGGGACGAGGCCGGGCAGGCCGCGTACGTCCGGGAACTGCTGGAGGCCTTCGACGCCGGCGGCATCGACGCCGCCTTCGTCTTCACCTTCGCCCTCTACGACCACGTCCACCGCCCGGACGGTGACCCCCGCGACGACCTCGACCTCGCCAGCTACGGCGTCGTCAGGACCTACGAGGACCGCGCGGGAACCACCTACCCCGGCCTGCCCTGGGACCCGAAGGAGGCGTTCTCCGCCGTCGCCGAGTACTACCGCACCCACTGAGCCGCCCGCCGCGGAAGCGCGGGAAGTCGGCCGGGCCGACTTCCCGCGCACGGCGGCCCGCCCGCGGCCGGGCGTCAACGGGCCGGAGCGGCGGCGGGGCGACGGCGGCGGTGGTAGGCCCAGGCCAGGGCGAGGGTGATCGGGCCCCAGAACATCGCCGTCGAGGTGCAGACCCGCCCCAGGAGCAGCCACCAGCCGTTGCTGTAGCCCACCTCCTCGAACACCCCCAGCCAGCCGAGCGGCATCCCGTCGAACAGGGCCGCCAGGACCAGCCCGCCGAGCACGGCCGGGACGACCGCCGCGAGCGGCGGCACCCGGCGGCCCCGCAGCACGGGCACCCAGCGCGGGAACACCTCGCCCCAACCGCTGACCAGCCCCAGGGTCAGGAGCGTCAGCGCCTCGGTGAGCACGCTCAGACCGATCACGTACGGGGCGGCCCACCAGACGTAGGCCGGGGCCTGCGGGTCGACGGTGCCCATCCGGAAGTCGAACGCGAACGGCAGCCGCCACAGGCAGTGCGGCAGCACGATGAACGGGAGGGCCTTGGCGAGCCGCAGGGCCCACCGGGGAACGGGGCGCTCGGTGTCGCCCACCGGGATGGTCTTCAGCATGCGTCCACGCTCCCGGACACCGCCCCCGCCGCACGTCCACCGCTCGGCCCGTCCCCCTCCCCCGCGCGAGCCAGCCGCCCGTCCGACCACCGGCGGAGACGGGCCCTACTTCCCCAACCCGAAGGCGGACTTCAGCAGCCCGAGGGCGTACGGGGTCTCGGTGCCCTTCAGCGTGGTCGGGTCGACCGAGTACACGACCGTCCGGGAGAGGTCGCGGGTGGCGAAGACTCCGCTGGTGGAACCGGGCCGGGAGCCGGTCTTGCCCCAGGCCACGACGCCGCCGGAGGCGAGGCGCACGAGGCCCATGCTCAGGCACGCCGTGTCGTCCGGGCAGTAGCGGTTGCCCGGGGCGACCGGCACCTCCGGGACGGTGAACAGCTCCTCCTGCTGGGCCGGCGGGAGGAGGCGGCCCCGGAACAGGGCGGTCATGAAGCGGTCCAGGTCGGGGGCGCTGGAGATCATGCCGCCCTCGGCCCAGGGCCACGGGCTCTGCTCGGTGACGTCCACGCGGTGCGAGCCGCCGTCTGCGTCGGGGACGGTCAGGTACGGGCGGGTCGCGGGGCGCCGCAGCGCCGGGTCGTCGGCGTCCGGGAGGGAGGTGTCGCGCAGGCCGAGCGGGCCGATGATCCGACGGCGCAGCTCCTCGGCGTAGCGGTGGCCGGTGACCTTCTCGACGACCAGCCCGGCGACGAAGGTGTTCATGCCGTTGTACTGCTGGGCGGTCCCGGGGTCGAAGGCCGGCGACTGCCCGGCCATCGAGGCGACGATCTCCTCGGGGGTGGGCGCGTCGAGCCGGTGCTCGGCGAACCAGCCGGTGGTGCCGTCGCCCCAGTACGTGTTGTCGCCGGTGGGCAGTCCGCTGGTGTGGTTGAGCAGCTGCCCGACCGTGACCGCCCCGAACTGGGCGGGGAGGTCCGGGAGGTACCGTCGGACGCTGCCGTCGAGGTCGATCCGGCCCTCGGCGGCGAGTTGGAGGACGACGGTGGCGGTGAAGACCTTCGAGATCGACCCGATCCGGAACCGGCCCTGCGGGTCCACGGCCGCCCCGCCCTCCGCCGAGCCGCCCTCGAACCTCCCGGCGGAGCCGGTGACCCGCACGAACCCGGCGGAGACGTCGGCGGCGGGCCGCTGGGCGAGGGCGGCCCGGAGCGCCGCCGGGTCGAGCGGCGACAGCGCGGACGGGCTCGCCGTCGTCGCCGACACGGTGGAGGTGGTGGCGAGGGCGGGCGTGCCCGCCCCGACCGTCAGCGCGGCCGCCAGGGCGGCGGAGGCGGCCACGACGGCCCAACGGTTGCGGTTCGTGTGCGCGTTCACGTGCGGTCCGGCTCCAGACTGGTCGTCGTCCGGGCCGGTGGTTCCCGGCCCGGACGAAGAGTCTTCCGATCCCGCTCGCCCGGGGCATCAGGGGCGGGCAGCCGCCGTCCCCTGATCTTCCGTCAGGGTTCACCCGGAGGCGCGACACAGGAGGCTGTGGGCGGAGTCCGACTCGGACATCTGTGGACCCGACCGATCACTCCGCAGGACAGGAGCACCGATCACACCGATCACCCGCTCATCGGCGTGACTTCACGGCGATCGGATCGGTTGCCTCTCCAGCGGCGCGTCGGGGCCACCCTCGTCGCATTCGTACGCTCCGTCCGCACCGTGCGGCCGGGGCTCCGAAGCCGTGCCGTCGCTCCCGGGAGGTCGGGAATGCCATCGCCGGACACGTGCTTCCCGATCCGCCAAGCCGTGATCCTGGCAGGCGGACGCGGCAGACGGCTCGCCCCGCACACGGACCTGCGCCCCAAGGCGATGGTCGAGGTCGACGGCGCACCGCTGCTGCGCCACCAGCTCGACCGGTTCGCCGACGCGGGCGTGGAGACGGTGGTCGTCTCGGCGGGCTACCGCTCGCAGGTGATCACCGACTACGTCCGCACGGTGCCCCTGCCCGTCCGCACCACCGTGGTCGTGGAGTCCACCCCGCTGGGCCGGGGCGGCGGACTGAAGCTCGCCGCCAGCGCGCTACCGGCGCCGTGGGAACCGTGGTTCGCCGTCTACGGCGACATCTGGGCCGACTTCCCGCTCACCGCGCTGGCCGCCCACCACCTGCGGTGCGGGGCGCTGGCCACGGTCGCCCTCGTCCCGCCCCGGCTGCCCCGGGGCACGGTCCGCTGCGACGCCCTGGGGCGGGTCGCCGAACTCGCCGCGCCGCCGCCGCCCGCCTGCACGGTCAACGGCGGCGTGTACGCCTTCGCGCCCGGGGTCGTCCCCCTGCTGCCGGACCGGGGGGACCACGCGACCACGACCCTGCCGCACCTGGTGCGGCTGCGGCAGCTGGCGGGGTACCGCGCCGAGGGCTACTGGTGCGCGGTCAACACCCCGGCGGACCTGCGAGAGCTACGGGAGCGCGTGGCACCGACCGCGCCACCCGGGAACGGACCCGGCCTCAGCGGTACGACCGGGGACCGACACCCGCCGGCCTGAGACCTCCCCGGTCCACGATCGTCCTCAGCACGAGCGACGCAGCGCTCCACGGCCGGGGAGCGGTGCCGGGGCGGTGGCTCAGGAGAGCCGTCTCCCGGGGTACGGAGGCAGGGCGGGGCCCGGCAGCCGGACCTGGCGCGAGTACACCGGCGGGGTGCCCTCCGTGGGGGCGGGCTCCGTGAAGCACTCCAGGAGCAGCTCGCCGCGCAGGTCGTCGAGCTCGTCGGGCGCCTCCTCCAGCAGGGCGTCCGCCCACACCTCCAGGGGCACGTTCCTCAGGGCGTCGTTCGGAACCCGGTTGATCGGCCCGGGCCCCAGCACCGCGAACTCCGGCTCGCCGTCCGCACGGAACCGCAGCCGCCACCAGTACGGCTGCCAGTAAGGGCGCTTCACCGGGAACCGCCTCCCGTCCGCGGTGCGCGCGCGTGCGGCGCCCTCACGTCCTGACCCAGGGCATCTCCGTCGACCCGGGCGCCGTGAGGAACCCGTCGATCCCCCACTCGGCGCCCCAGTTCCTGCCCGCCCAGTCCCCCTTCGGCGACCAGAGGGGCCGGGCCGGCTGCGGCCCCCACACGGCGGGGTCCGCGCGCACCAGCAACTCGTCCTCCGCCGCGTAGCCGCCGGTCAGCACGGTGCCCAGGAACTCCGCGAAACCACCGTCGAAGTGGTCGAGCCGGTCCTCGTAGAACACCGCCACCGGCCACTGCTCGGGGTCCGGACCGGTGGTCAGCCAGCAGCACTGGTTGTGGTTGCTGTTCCAGCCCCAGGGCAGCAGGCCGCCCGGGTCCGGGAACACCGGGGTGGGGCCCGGCAGCTCCCACCACACCTCTTCGCCTTCGAGCTGATCGCGGAGATCGGTGTCGGTCCTGAAGCGCCATCCCGCCAGACCGGTCGGCTCGCCGGCGTGGACCGGCGTCTCCGTCGGCGTGTACACACCCCACTCGCCGTTCAGGTTCACCCCGCCGTACAGGTCGATGAACGCCCGGTAGTCCGAGGGTAGTTGGACCCCCAGCTCGGCAGGCGCCGACTCCCACGGAACCCGCGCCGGGGCGTACACCGGCTCCCCCATGATCGCCCGCAGTCGGTCCCACGCCTCGGTCATCGCCCGCCCTCTCGCCGATTGCCGGCCCACCGGATGCCGCCTCTACGCGGTCGGGTCCCACTCCGCGAGCTGCTCCATCGGCTCGGTGGTGCCGGAGTTGTCCAGGCTGTCGAGCGGGATGCGGTCGTAGAAGTAGAGGACCAGGTCGCTCGCCGCCCCGCGCATCACCATGTCGCCCGGCTCCGCGTCGGCGGCGAGGCCGTCGCAGCGGACGCCGTCGGCGTCGAGGGTCAGGCGCCAGGAGCGGCCCTCGGCCGCGTGCAGGTCGATGGTCGCCGGCTTGAACGGCCAGGGGACGGTCGTCGCCGAGACGGTCGTCAGGAACTCGTCGACGCCCTCGACCGCGACGTCCGCCGGCAGCGGCTGTGCGGCGCCCAGGATGAGCTGGACGTCGTAGGTGTGGACGGCGATCTCCTGGATCTGGTGCCGGGCCAGGGCTCCGCTGGTCTCCGGGGCCTGCGAGCGGCCCCACCAGGTCCAGCAGCCGCGGTCCGGGCCGGCCTCGCGCAGAGCGTCGAGCATGAGCCCGGTCGACTCGGCGAGCCAGGCGTCCAGGGCTTCGCGGTCACGGGGCGCGGTCGGGGCGCCCTTCGGGGACGTCTTCGCCGGGGGCTCGGCACCCGGGCCCGCCGCGACGATGGCGGCCTGGCGGCGGCGGCCGTCGCCGAGGTGCTGCGCCAGTTCACGCAGCGTCCAGTCCGGGCAGGTCGGGACCTGGACGTCGAGGTCGGGGGCGGCCGCGATCGCGGCGCGGAAAGCGGCCGACCGGTCCTCGATCAGCCTCAGGACCTCGGGAAACTCCACTATGTTCTGCACGCCGGATTGTGTATCACGGCACTCCGGCCACCGGACAGCGATTTTGTCGGCCTGGTCCCCGCGGTGGACCGGAGCACGGGGGCGCCGGCGTCACCGATACACCGGACGACAGCGGCCGGTGGGTCGCGACCCCCGGCCGCGCCGGGGGCCGCGGGAGGCGGTCAGCCCGCCATACAGGCGGCCCACTGGCCGCGAGCGAAGGACGCGCCGCCGGACCAGTAGTTGACGTTCCACGCCGCGGTGCACTGCTCCCTCTTCGACAGCTGCCGCGGGTAGGCGTTCGCCTGGGTCCCGGTGGCCAGGACGAGCACCGGGGCCAGCACGGCGGCAACGGCCGAGGCGGCGACAAGTCGGCGGATCTTCATGGGTGTGGATCCCTCTTTCGAGACGGCCGGACGCTCCGACGGAGCCCGGCCGGAGTGGTCGGCTCCGTGCGCCACATCCTGGCAATGCCCCTCGACCTGGGGGTATCCCACAAACCTGGGATGCCCCCGGACCGGCGGTGGGCGTCGGCGAGGAAGCGAGAGGAGTGGGAAGTCGGAGGGGTCGACTTCCCACTCCTGTTGGTTCAGTGGGGTGTTGGGCTATCGCGGGGTTCAGGGGACATCGGGGGCATCGGGGACATCGGGCGCGGCGGGCGCGACGAGGTCGAGTTCGGCCCACACGGTCTTGGAGTTGGGGTGGCGGGGGATGGTGCCCCAGCGGTGACTGAGGGCGTCGATGAGGGTGAGGCCGCGTCCGGTCTGGGCACTGGGGGTGTGGACGGTGGGGAGGACGGGGAGTCTGTCACCCCGGGGGTCGCTGATCTCGATGCGAAGGGTGGTGCCCCGGCGCACGGAGGTGGTGAGGGAGAGGTGAAGCTCGAACCCGCGCCCCGGAACGCGTCCGTGCGTGATCGCGTTGGCGGCCAGCTCCGTGACGATCAGCAGCGCGCAGTGGAACGGCTCGGTGTGCGTGGAGTCCAGCCCCCAGTGGGTGAGTTGACGCCTCGCCAGGCGCCGGCAGACGGCGGCGCCCTTGGGGGTGGCGGCGAAGAGGGCGGTACGGGACCGGGGGTTTTCGAGGGGGGTTTCGGTCGTCATGGGAGTTAAGCGTGGTCGGGCGGACGTACGCTGGCCAGCAGCCCGGCGGACACAGAGAGTATCTGTACGGGTGCACATAGTTGGCCTGCCGGTCGACCCAAGATCGAAAGAGATGGACTGCGATGAGCCTTGAGGGAACCGTCTTCGAGGACGGCGAGACGGCGGAGGGCTTCGACGGCGTCGCGGAGTTCTACAGCGCGGTCGGGAAGATGATCAAACTCCTCCGCGAGCGGGCGGGAATCACGCAGAAGCAGCTGGCCAAGACCACCGGCTACAGCGAAGACCACGTCGGGGCCGTGGAGCGGGGCGTGCGGACCCCGAGGATCGAGTACCTGACGGTGGTGGACGACGCCCTTGACGCGGGCGGGCTGCTCAAGGTCGTCGCGGACGACGTGATGAAGGCGAAGGTGCGCGTGTCCGAGAGGCACCCCGCCTACAACAAGGCCTTCACCCAGGAAGAGTGGAAGGCGATCGAGATCCACGAGTACAGCAGCCTCCACATTCCTGGACTTCTCCAAACGGAGGCCCATGCACGAGCACTGTTCGACATGCGCAGGCCGTGGCTCTCCGTGGAGCAGGTCGACCAGTGGGTTGCCGCGAGGTTGGAGCGGCAGCAGATCCTCACTCGCTGGCCCCTGCCGGTCATGAGTTGGGTGATCGACGAAAGCGCCCTGCGTCGTCCGCTGGGCGGCTGGGACGTTCACCGGGAGCAGTTGCGCCACCTGCTCAAAGTCGCCGAGATCCGGGGCCTGGAGTTGCAGGTCATGCCGCTCGACAGGACCGAGAACGCCGGTATGGGGGGTTCGTTCGTCCTCCTCACACCGAACGGACGGCCGCAGATCGCGTACGTTGCGGTCCAGCACGTCAACAGGCTGATCACGGAGCCGGAAGAAGTCCGTAAGATGGCCGCACGGTACGGCACTCTCAGGGGGCAGGCGCTCACCATGAGGGAGTCCTTGGCCTTGATCGAAATGATCCTGGGAGAGCGATGAGCATGGCCGAGCTGACGTGGTTCAAGAGCAGCTACAGCAGCAACGAAGATGCCGCGTGCGTGGAGGTCGCCGAGACCCCCGGCACCGTCCACGTGCGTGACTCCAAGGACAAGAGCGGCCCCCAGCTGGCCTTCGAGCCGACCGCCTGGGCGGCCTTCGTGAAGTTCGCCGCCACCACCGAGGTCTGACCGACCAGAGCTCCCCTCAAACGGCCCACCGCCTTCCCGGCGGCGGGCCGTTGGCGTATCCGCGGCCTCCTGCCCCCACCCGACAGATCCACTCTGTACGGGTCAGGGCCGGCGTGTGTCAGCCGCCGACGCTCTCCCTGGTCCGGCGGGCCGCGCCGATGTCCTGGCTCAGCGCCGGCCGGGCGCCTGGGCCAGCAGGCAGACGTGGGACCGGTTTTCCCGCTGCGGGTGCGGCTGTTCGAGGCGGGTCGTGACGGTGAAGCCGGCCTGTTCGAGGAGTTCGGCGAGGTGCCCGGCCGGGACGAGGTGCGAGGCGTACGACACCGGGTGGCCGTACGCCTGGGTCGGGCGCAGCAGTTGGGCCTCGCCGACGTGGCCGCCGAGGAGGAGATGGCCGCCGGGTGCGATGACACGGGCGAACTCGGTGAAGAGGCCGGGCAGTTGCGCGACCGGGGTGTGGTGGACGGAGTACCAGGCGAGGATGCCGCCGAGGGCGCCGTCGGGGAGGTCAAGGGCGCCCATCGAGCCGTGCAGGAAGCGCAGTCGGGGGTAGGCCCGGCGGGCGAGCGCGACCATCTCGCCCGACACGTCCACCCCGAAGGCCCGTAGCCCCAGGCCGGACAGGTACGCCGTCACCCGCCCGGGGCCGCAGCCGAGGTCCGCGACCTCGCCGCCGCCCGACTCCCGTACCAGCTCCGCGAAGGCGGCGAGCATGGCGCGGGACACCGGGTCCATGCCCTCCGGCGGGACGACGAGGCGGAGGTAGTCGGCGGCGACGGCGTCGTACGAGGCGCGGACGGCGGCGAGGTGCGCGGGTTCGGTCACCGCGCCATCTTGGCAGCCCTCGTGGCGCGTTCGGCGAAGACCTTCTCCCGGCGGTCGGCGGTCTGCTTCAGCATGCGCTTGCGGTCGCGGGCGGAGAGGCGGTCGATGTAGAGGCCGCCGTTCAGGTGGTCGGTCTCGTGCTGGAGGCAGCGGGCGAAGTAGCCGGTGCCCTCGATCACGACGGGGTCGCCGTGCTGGTCGACGCCGCGCACCACGGTGCGGGCGGGGCGGGCGAGTTTGGTGTTCGCGCCGGGGACGGAGAGGCAGCCCTCGGTCTCCTCGATCAGTGCGCGGCCGGGCTCCTGCTCGTCGACCACCGGGTTGAGCACGTGGCCGGTGTGCCGGACGCCGTCGTCGTCGGGGCAGTCGTAGACGAACAGGCGCAGGTCGACGTCCACCTGGTTGGCGGCGAGGCCGCAGCCGTCGGCGACGTGCATGGTGGCGAACATGTCGTCGATGAGCCGGGCCAGGCGCTCGCTGCCGAAGTCCTCCTCGGTGGCGGTCCGGCAGGTGCGGCTCAGGATCTCCTCCCCCACCTCGGTGATCCGCAGGACGGTCGGCCGTTCGCGCAGCTCGGACACGGGAGGGCACTCCTTCGAGAGACGGTACTTGCGGTCTGACTTTGCAAAGTAGCAGACTTTGCAAAGTGACCGAAGACCTCGTCAGAACCGGCCCCCTCCCCGAGCACGCCGTCCGCACCGCGCTGCTGGACCTGCTCGCCGAGCGCGAGCACGGCACCGTCACCTCCACCGAGGCCGCCGCCCGGCTCGGCCTCAGCTCCGGCCTCTGCTCGTTCCACCTGCGGCAGTTGGCCCGGTACGGGCTGATCGAGGAGGCCCCGGCCACCGACGGGCGGGCCCGGCCCTGGCGGCTGCCGACCCAACCGGACGCCGTGGAAGGCGGGTTCGGAGAGCTGGCGCGCGGCCTGGAGGACGAGAGCTACCAGCACTGGCTCGCCCGGCGCGCCGAGGCCCCGGCCGAGTGGCGGCAGGACGAGGCCTTCAGCGCCGTCGTCTACCTGACGCCCGAGGAACTGGCCGCCGTCGGCGAGGAGGTCCGCCGGACGCTGGCCCGCTACCGGGGCCGCGAGACCGACCCGGCCGCCCGCCCCGCCGGGGCCCGCCCGGTCGCCGCCGTCACCCGGCTCTTCCCGCTCCTCGACCAGTAGACAGCCGGATGGACAGGCCGTCAGACGGCCCGCGAACGCGCCCGCACCGCCCGTACCAGCGGCCCGGCCGCCAACCCCGCCGCCGCTCCGAAGGCGACCCCCTGCACCCCGTCCCAGACGTCCTGCACGTCGCAGGCCCGCCCGATCGCCGGCAGCGCGTAGTGCACCGCCGACACCGCGAACGGCAGCACCGCCGCACCCAGCAGCGCCGCCGCCCGCCGCCGGGGGCCCGCCAGCGCCGCCGCGAAACCGACCGGGGCGTAGGTCGCCAGCTTGAGCTCGATGTGCCGGACGTGCAGCAGCTCGTACGGCGACCGCGGCCGGCCGCCCGCCACGGCGCAGTGCCGGACGGCGCCCTCCGAGAGCCGGAACGCCTCCGGCAGCAGGGTCGCCACGACCACCCCGCCGAGCCCGAGCAGCAGGACGAAGCCCACCACCCAGTGGGCCCGCAGCAACCGCCCCACCGGCCGGTTCAACAGGGCCGCGGGCACCAGCGAGAGCAGCAACCCGGGCCAGAACATCGGCATCCCGCCGAGCACCGCACTGATCACGCCTCAAACGGACGCCCCGCGCACCCGGCCGGTTCTCACCCGGAGGAGAAAAACCTCCGGAGCGTCACCATCCGCTCACCGCGCGGACCGTCAGGCGACCGCGCGGAAGCCGACGCGGCCCCGACCCGACGGCCGCGCGAAGGCCGACGCGTCCTGGTCTACTGGGTCGGTCCCCGACGAGGACCCCCTTGACCAGCACCCGAGGAACAGGAGCCGGCCGTGCCCGAGCAGGAGATCCCGCGCGTCCCCATGACCACCGAGGAGATCGAGGCGGCCAACCTGGGTGCGCCCACCAGGCCCGACGGCCGGATCGTCCTGCGCGACCACGACCCGCGGTGGCCCGCGGCCTACGAGCGGGAGGCCGCGGGCATGGCGGAGCGCTTGGCCCACCTCGACCACCGGATCGAGCACGTCGGCTCCACCTCCGTGCCCGGCCTCCCCGCCAAACCGGTCGTCGACATGCTGCTGATCGTGCCCGACTCCGCCGACGAGGCGGCCTACGTGCCCGCCCTCGAAGCCCTGGGCTACCGGCTCGCCGTCCGCGAACCCGACTGGTACGAGCATCGCGTCCTGCGCCGGTACGCCATCGACCCCAGCGCCGACTACGCCAACCTGCACGTGCTGTCCGCCGGATGCCCCGAGATCGGGCGGATGCTGCGCTTCCGCGACCGGCTGCGCCGCCACCGCGGCGACCGCGAGCTGTACGCCGACGCCAAGCGGGCCCTGGCCGAGCAGTCCTGGGAGTACCTGCAGAACTACGCCGACGCCAAGACCGAGGTGATCGCCGGCATCATCGAACGGGCCGCGGCCGAAGCGGAATAGGCGCTCAGTGCGGGATCGAGGAGATCAGCTCCTGCGCGCCCTGCCGCTTGAGCGCCAGCGCCACCGACGTCCCGAGGTCCTCCGGGCTGAGCGCGCCCGCCCACTCGTGGGCGTCCAGCACCTGCTTGCCGTCCGGGGTGAAGACCCGGCCGCGCAGCGAGAGGCGGCCGTCCCGCTCGGCCCTGGCGTACCCGGCGATCGGGCTGTTGCAGTGGCCCTGGAGCGCGTGCAGGAACATCCGCTCGGCCGCCGCCTCGCGCCAGGTGTCGTGGTGGCCGAGGCCGGTGACCGCCTCGATGGTCGCGGTGTCGCCCTCGCGGCACTGCAGGACGAGGATGCCGGCGCCGATCGGCGGGCACATCGCCTCGATGCCGAGCACCTCGGTGATCCGCGCCTGCTCGCCGATCCGCTCCAGGCCGGAGAGGGCGAGCAGCAGCGCGTCGACGTCCCCGGCGTCCAGCTTGGCGAGCCGGCTGTTGGCGTTGCCGCGGATCGGGAGGCACTCCAGGTGCGGGTGGGAGGCGGCGAGTTGGGCGACCCGGCGGACGGAGGAGGTGCCGATCCGGGTGCCGGGCGGGAGCGCGGCCAGCGGCAGGCCGCCGGGGTGGACGAGGGCGTCGCGGATGTCGTCGCGGCGCAGGTAGGCGGCGAAGACGGTGCCCGCCGGCAGCGGTCGGTCGGCGGGCACGTCCTTGAGGCAGTGGACGGCGACGTCGGCCTCCCCGGCGAGCAGCGCGGCGTCGACCTCCTTGGTGAAGGCGCCCTTGCCGCCGAGGGCGGCGAGATCACCCGTCCAGCGGTCGCCCGAGGTGGTGACGGGCACCACCTCGGTGCGCAGCCCCGGGTGCAGGGCGGCGAGTTCGGTGCGGACCCGCTCGACCTGGGCCAGTGCCATGGGCGAGGAGCGGGAGACGATGCGGATCAGCTCAGCGGTGGCCATGGCGCAGATGATAGGCGTCCTCACGGCACGGACTGAGCATGCGTCAGTTCCGTGACGGGAACGCGGCGGACCCGCGCACGGCGGAGGGCCGGTCGGATGATCCGACCGGCCCTCCCCCCACCCCGGACTCACTCGTTGTGCAGTACCTCGGCGATCGGCAGCCGGGCGGCCGAACGGGCCGGGACGAGCGCGCCGAGGACGGCGATGGCGACGCCCGCGACGCCGACGCCGGTGAGCAGCGGGGCGCTCCAGACGTCCATCGTCCACTCCGGGAAGAGGATGCTCCCGACGTTCTCGATGAGCAGCCGGTGCGCCAGGATGCCGGCCGGGACGCCGATGAGCGCGCTGACCACGCCCTGCCAGGCCACCGAGGTGATCGTCATCGTCACCACCTGGCGGGGTGTCATGCCGATCGACTTGAGCATGCCGAGGTCCCGGCGGCGCTCGCGGATGGTGAGCAGCAGGGTGTTGAAGACGCCCAGTGCGGCGACCACCGACAGCAGGACGGTGAAGATCGTGGCGAAGCTGATCACCGCGACGATCGGGCCGGACGGGTCGGGCGCGAACACCTGGGCCGAGAGGCTCGGGTCGGCGGCCGTCACGGCCCGCTGGTACGCCTGGGCGTCGGCGCCCTCGGCGAGGCTGATGTCGTACTCGACCGCGTGCGGGTCGTCGGTGAGCGCGGCCCGGGTGAGGTCGTTGGACGTGAAGGCCCGGGCGTTTCCCTGGACCACCTCGCCGACGACGGTGACGGTCAGCCGGCGGCCGTCGAGGTCGAGGGTGAGCCGGTCGCCGAGCCTGAGTCCGTGCTCCCGGAGGAAGGAGGGCCCGGCCTCGATCTCGTTCGGCCCGGTCGCCGCACGGCCCCTGACCACCTCGCGCTGCAGCTGGTCCGTGATCCCGTCGCCGCTGAGGAAGTCGGCGAAGACCGGCTGGGTGTAGCCGACCAGCCCGACCTTGACCAGCCCGCGGACGTGGACCTGGTCGGCGCCGGGGGTGGTCCGCAGCATCGTCTCGGTCTGGGCGGGGGTGAGCCGGGGCTCGGTCTTGTTGCCCGCGAAGTGGGCGGTCTGCACCCTGACGTGGGTGTGGCCGTCGTTGTGGCCCACCAGCCTGGTCAGGGTGGTGCCCAGTCCCGACGTCACGGTCACGGTGAGCACGCCGAGCACGATCGCCGACATGGTGAGCGCGGTGCGGCCGGGGCGGGCGAAGGGCTGGCCGAGGCCGAGGCTGACGGCGCGCGGCAGGCGGGTGCCGCTGAGCAGGCGCTGGACCTTCAGTCCGCGCCCGGCGCGCGGTGCGCTGCCGGCCGAGATGGCCTGGGCGGCGGACAGCCGGTGGGCGCGCGAGGCGGGGAGGAGGGCGGCGAGGACCACCAGCAGCGGGACGCTGACCAGGGTGGCGGCGGGCAGCCAGCCGGCCGGTTCGATGACGGCGGTGCCGGTGGTGATCCCGGAGAAGGCGGCCTGGAGGATCGGGTGGGCCGCCACCCAGCCGGCCGCGGTGCCGAGGACGGTGCCGGCGACGGCGGGTACCGAGACCATGGTCAGGTAGACGGTGACCACCTGGCGCGGGGTGAAGCCGATCGCCTTCAGCACGCCGATGTGCCGGTAGCCGGAGACGACCGCGCCGCTCACCACGTTGCCGACGATCAGCGCGGCGACGACCAGGCCGAGCACGCCGAAGACCGTCATCAGCGGCAGGTAGGCGTCGGCGCCCGCGGAGAAGGCGTCCTTGAGCACCAGGTAGGACTGGACGTTGGTGAGCGCGTCCTTCGGCAGGCCCTCGGTGGCGGTGGCCAGGGCGGAGGTGAGCCGCTGTTCGTCGGAGGCGTCGGAGAACCGGTAGAGCATCTGCCGGGCGCTGGGGTGCAGGTCGGCGGCCTGTTCGGGGGTGACCCAGCCGCCCGCGCTCTGGCTCATGCTGGTGGCGTAGCCGACGATGGTCAGCGTCCGGCCGCCGCTGAGGGGCAGCGGGTAGTCCAGGTTGGCGGGCGAGTAGCCGCCGAACGGCTCGTTGATGACGACCTCGCCGGGCTTGCTCGCCCAGCGGCCGCCCAGCAGTTGCACCCGGTCCACCGGGCCGGCCGGGTCGGAGCGGCCGACCAGGGTGAGCGCTCCGGGCGGGCTGCCGACCCAGTCGGTGGGGATCTCCACCACGGCCTGGTCGAACGGCCCGGCGGCGGCCTCGACGCCGGGCCGGTGGGCGGTGGCGGCCAGCTGTTCCGGCGTGGCCCCGGCCGGGTCGAAGGTCGCGACGACGTGGGCGCCGCGCTGCTGGGAGAAGGCGTCGTCGAAGGGGGCCCGGGCGGCACTGATCACCGCGAGGGCGAGCAGCACGGTCGTGGTGGAGCAGAAGACGACCAGGCCGATCACGATGGTCTGCACCCGGCGGCGCTTCACGGCCGCCCGGGAGGCACGCCAGACGGCGCCGGTCATGCGGACGCCTCCAGCATCCGGTCGCCGGCCACCCGGCCGTCCGCGACCTCGACCAGCCGGCTGGCGCAGCGGGTGGCCAGGGCGGGGTCGTGGGTGACGATGAGCAGGGTCTGGCCGATCTGGTTGAGGTCGATCAGGAGGTCCATCACCTGCTCTCCGGAGCGGCTGTCCAGGGCGCCGGTGGGCTCGTCGGCGAGCAGCAGGGCCGGGCGGTTCATCAGGGCGCGGGCCACCGCGACGCGCTGGCGCTCGCCGCCGCTGAGCGTGGCCGGGTAGACGTCCTTGCGGTGCGCGACGCCGAGTTCGTCCAGCAGCTCCAGCGCCCGGCGGCGGGCCTGGCGGGCGCCGGTGCCGGTCAGCTGGGCGGCCAGGGCGACGTTGTCGAGGGCCGGGAGGTCGTCGATCAGGTTGAAGAACTGGAAGATCATGCCGACGTGCCGGCGGCGGAACAGGGCCAGCCCGTTCTCGTTCAGCCGCCCGAGGTCCTGGCCCTGCACCCGGACGGTGCCGGCGGTGGGCCGGTCCAGTCCGGCCACCATGTTCAGCAGGGTGGACTTGCCGCACCCCGAGGGGCCCATCACGGCGACCGCCTCGCCGGCGCGGATCCGCAGGTCGACGCCGTCGAGCGCCTTGGCGTCGCCGAACTCCTTGTGCACCCCGGACAGCTCGACGACGACCTGCGCGTCGTCCGGCCGGGAGGTCCCGTCGTGGTCGTTGCTCATGGTGGACGACCGTAGGCGCGGGGCCGCCGCCGGCACGTCCCACCCCGGGTGTAACCGCGGCGGCCGTAGTACCCGGGATGTACGGGGGCGGCACCCCCGGATGATGTGGATCATGCGGTGACCTGGGAGGCTGTCGCCGTGTGGGGAACGGGGTGGGAGTGGGCGGCCGTCGCGACGGCCGCTGCGGCGGGCACGGCGGCCGGCTGGCTGGCGGTGGCGCTCGCCCGGGCGCGGCGGCTG